>JAUZEM010000019.1 GCA_030839005.1 Actinomycetota bacterium
CAGTCGAACTACGTCGCGGCCAAAGCGGGCGTGCAGGCCTTCACCGAAGCCCTCGCGACGGAGATGGCGCCGTACGGCGTCACCGCGAACACGATCATGCCCGGCGCGAACACGCGGCTGGCGCAGATCGGTTGGCGCATGGCGCGTCAGCAGGCCGAAGCGGGTGGTCGCGACGAGCAATTCGACCCGCGCGACCCCGTACACGTGGGCGAGTTCGCCGCATACCTCGCGTCACCCGACGCGGGCTGGATCTCAGGACAGACGTTCCAAGTGCGGGGCGGCGTCGTCGAGCACATCGAGACGTGGTCGGTACGCGACCGCGCGCGCGCTGAAGATCGCCGAGCGGATCGTCGAGGCTTCACCGCCGACGACTACCGCAACGAGATCCCGCGATTGTTCGGCTCCGCCGCGAAACGCGCGGACCCGCCACCTCCCGGTTGGAAGGCGGACGCTCCGACGTAACTGGAGCGCGCTACTTCTTCTCGGGCGCCCTATTTCTTCTCGGGCGCCCTATTTCTTCTCGGGCGCGTCGTCGGCTGCGCCCTCGTCGAGACCCTTCTTGAACTCTCGCTGCGCCGAGCCGAGACCCCGCGCGAGCTTCGGAAGCTGCGAGCCGCCGAACAGCACGAGGATGACGGCCAGCACGATCAAGAGTTCGGGCCCAAAGATCTCCGCAAGCATGCGCAGAGTGTACCTGCGATACCCCGGCTGGGATCGTCGGCGATCGACGTCAACGCCTGGTAAGACGCTGCCACGTGGCGAGGTCGCGTTCGTCGGCCGGTCGTCCCACCCTCGTCACCGGGTCGACGTCGGGCGCCTCGGCCCGCAGCGCCCCGGCCGTGCAGCGCTCGGGCGGGCGCCGCGCGAACGGGTCGAACTGGTAATGGCGCATCGCGTTGCCATGGGTGATGGCGGCAACGACCTGCTCGTCGAGCCCGACGAACAGCTCGGCGCAGCGCTCGGGGGCGTAGGGCCAGGAGCTGTCGGAGTGCGGATAGTCACTCTCCCAACAGACATTGTCGACGTTGAGCTCGTCGAGCAGCTTCACGCCGATCCGGTCGGTGATGAAGCAGCAGAGGATCCGCTCGCGGAAGAGCTCCGTCGGGGAAAGTCCCTGAGGACGAACGTGGCGCATCCACCCGTTGTGCCGGTCGAGCGTGTGCTCGGCCCGCCACAGGAAGTAGGGGATCCACCCGATGTCGCCTTCCGTCAGCGCAAAGCGGAGCTGCGGGAACCGGTGCCAGAACGACGCCCACAGCAGGTCGCCGAGCGTGTAGATCGCCATCACCGACGACAGGTTCATCGGCACCGGCGCCGGCGCGTCGGGCGACGTCGATGCACTCTTCGACGACGATCCGACGTGACAGCACAGCACCGTTCCGGCCTCGCAGCACGCGGCGAACAGCGGATCCCACTCGTCCGTGTGGATGCTCGGCATGCCGAGACCGGCGGGATTCTCCGAGAACGTCACCGCGTGACAACCCTTCGCCGCGAGCCGGTGAACCTCACGGGCCGCCTCGTGCACGTCGAAGAGCGGCAGGATCCCGCACGGAATGAATCGCTCGGGATACGCCGCGCACCACTCGTCGACGTGCCAGTCGTTGTAGGCCTTGATCATCACGAGGTTGACGTCGCGATCCGGTCCCTGGTTCAGCACCTGCCCGGAGAAGCCCGTCCAGTTGGGGAAGTTGAGACCGGCGAGCTGTCCACCCGCCGACATGTCGCGCACGCGCTCGTGCACGTCGTAGCAACCCGGACGCATGTGCTCGTACCGAAGTGGATCGACGTTGAAGAACTCGGGCGACTTGCCCGCGACAGCGTTCAGCCCGAGGTTCCGTCCGCGGAGCTCGCCGAAGTACCACTGTTGCGAGCCGTCGACCTCGTCGACCACACGCGGCGCGCGACCGCGGTATCGATCGGGGACGTGCGCGGCGAACATGCCGGCCGGTTCGCAGATGTGGTCGTCGACCGAGACCAGAATCAGCTCCTCGGGCAATACGGGCGAGGTCACGCCGTGACGCTCCCGACCAGGCCGACGAGCAGATCCACGAGCAGCGAGCGCTCGCCGTCGTCGAGCACGGCGAGATGCCGGCCGAACATGCGGTCGGTGCGGGCCTCGGCGAGCGCCCACCGGTCGTGGAGTGGCTTCGGATCGGCGTGGGGCTCGGGCCAGCCGAAGACCGGAAGCATCGCCGGTGTCCGGACGACGATCGCCTCGACCGGCGCGAGGCCGACGGTGAGCACCGCGGCCCCGTGGAGCGCGCCCCGCAGCTCGCGCAGGGCGTTCATGCGGTGCAGCGCGAGCGCCTTCAGCTCTTCGGGTTCGTCGAGCGCCCGCCAGCCCGCGAACAGCGGCGCGCCCGCGACCGGCGCCGCGCTCACGACCCGACCGAGCAGCCCCGCGACCGTTTGCCAGTCGACGTCGTCGGAGAGGTGCATCGCGGCCCACTCGTGCGCGACCCCGGCCCACGCGCGCGCGGCGCGCGCACGCGACATGACCGGCGCGGATCTCGCCCAGGCCGCGTGGACGATCTCGGGCGCGAAGAACACGAACGCGGCGACAACGACGTCGGCGTGGGTGTCACCCAACACGCCGCCGCGGCCGGCCGCGTAGAAGTCGGCGCCTTCGAATCCCAGCTCCGCCCCGCGTGCATAGGTCGCGGCGTCGGTCATGAAGCCGCTCGGGACGCGAACGATCGCCTCTCGAGCGTCGTGCGCGGCCTGTTCGGGCGTCATACGCGGAAGTACGGGTTCCGCGGCTCGCCGACGTCGAGCACGGTACGGATCGACGGGAGGTCGACACGCCCGGCGGTGAGGGCGGCGAGCGTCGCCTGCGCGTTGTTCGCGTAAACGGCTTCGTGCACGGGCCGAGTGTACGCGTCATCCCGGCCGGTAGGCTCGGGCCGTGAGCGAGCTTCCGTACGCCGCGTTCGACGCCGACAACCACTACTACGAGGCCCTCGACGCGTTCACCCGCCACGTCGATCCCAAGATGCAGCCGCGCTGCGTGCAGTGGTGCGAGATCAACGGGCGCAAGTATCACGTGGTGGGCGGCATCGTCAGCCACGCGGTCGTGAACCCGACCTTCGACCCCGTCGCCAAGGCCGGCGCGATGCACGACTATTTCCGCGGCAACCCCGACAAGTTGCAGCCGCACGAATTCCTGCGCGAGCGCGAGCCGATCCCCGCCGAATACCGCAACCGCGACGCCCGGATCGCAAAACTTGACGAGTTCGGTGTGGAAGCGGTGTGGCTGTTCCCGACCCTCGGCGTCCTCTACGAAGAGCTCATCAAGCACGACATCGAAGCGGTGACCACGCTCTTCAGCGGGTTCAACCGTTGGCTCGACGACGATTGGGGCTTCGACTACCAGGGTCGCGTGTTCGCATCGCCGTACATCACGCTCGCCGACGTCGACTGGGCGATCCGCGAGCTCGAGTGGGCGCTCGAGCACGGCGCCCGCACGGTCGTGATGCGTCCGGCCGCGCCACACACCCGCGACGGGCAGATTCCCGTGAGCGACCCGCGCAACGACCCGTTCTGGGCGCGCGTCAACGAGGCGGGCATCACGGTGGTCGCGCACGCGGGCGACAGCGGCTACTCGAGCAACGGCTACGCGGTCGACGGGTTCGCGGCGGGGTTCGGCGGCAGCGGTCGTTGGGCGCCGTCGGTGAAGGCCTTCCACATCGAGCGCGCCGCGTACGACTTCCTGGTCACGCTCGTGTTCGACAAGTTGTTCGAACGGTTTCCGAACGTGCGCATCGCGTCGGTCGAAAACGGTGCCGAGTTCCTCGGCGACCTCTTCCACAAGCTGCGCTCGACCGATCGCAAGATGCCGGGCTACTTCACCGGGGATCCGGTCGAGGCGTTCACGCGCAACGTTTGGATCAATCCGTTCTGGGAAGACGACGTCAGCACCGTCGTCGAGCACATGGGCGCCGATCGGGTGATCTTCGGATCCGACTGGCCGCACATCGAAGGCATGCCGAGGCCGCTCGACTACGCCGTCGAGGTCAAGCAGTTCGACGACGCGACCCAGCGCCGCATCATGCGCGACAACGCGCGCGAGCTGAACACGCCCACATCGAGGCCCGCCTGACCCGTCAAGGGATCAGGACGACCCGACCGACGGCCTGACGGCTCTCGATGTACGCGTGCGCCTCTGCGGCCTCGCTCAGCGGGAACAACCGGTCGACGATCACTTCGAGGCGACCGGCCGCGACGTCGTCGACCAGTCCGGCGATCATGGCGTAGGTCCGCGGATTGAGGATCTCCGCGCCCAGGAACACGCTGGTGATCGATTGGTTCCCGGCCGACAGGAGCGAGAGGTCGAACGGCTGCCGGTCGCGGCCCGCGTTGCCCACCGTGATCGCGCGTCCGCGATACGCGAGGCACTGCGCGCTGCCCTCGAGGATCCGTCCCCCGACCGAATCGACCACGAGGTCGACACCGCGCCCACCGGTGAGGTCGCGGACCACATCGACCCAGCCCGACTGCGAGTAGTCGACCGCGTGGTCGAGACCGAGCGCCTTCAGCGGAGCGAGGCGATCGAGGCTCGACGCGGTCGAGATCACGATCGCGCCGGCGCGCTTGGCGAGTTGCACGGCCGCGACGCCGACACCCCCCGCGCCCGCTTGCACCAGCACCGTCTCACCCGACTTCAGGTGACCGAACTCGAAGAGACAGTCGTGTGCGGTGCCGAACGCGACCGGGACGCACGCGCACTTGACGAGGTCGGCGCCTTCCGGGATCACCCACGTGATCACCGACGGGGCCGCGATCATCGCCGCGTGCGAACCCCACAGGCCCGTCGCGACGACGCGCTGGCCGACGAAGCGATCGGTCACGCCTTCGCCCACCTCAATGATGGTCCCGGCGGACTGGTACCCGACGATGTGGGGATTGGTCGCCATCTCGCCGCCGGACCGATTCAACGTGTCGCCGCCTTCGATGCTGATGGCCGCGATCTCGATGAGGACGGTGCCGGGGCCGGCGACCGGATCGGGTACGTCTTCGTAGCGCAGTACCTCTGGGGCACCGGTCTCGTAGTACACGGCAGCTTTCATAGATCCCTCATGTGTCGAAGAGTGTCGAAGAGTCTCAAAGAGTGGCGAAGTATTCGTCGGCGACGCGCTCGCGTTGCCAACCCTGCGCGCCCATCAGCAGGTCGTCGACCTTGGCCCGCCGCAAGAACAGGTGCGCGTCGTTCTCCCACGTGTATCCCACGCCGCCGTGTATCTGGATGCACTCCGCAGTGACGTAGTTCGCCGCGGTCGCGGCCTGCGCCTTGGCCATCGCAGCCGCGATCTCGCGGTCGGGTGCGTCGACCTCCGACGCCCACGCGGCATAGTGCACGGCGACGCGGGCGATCTCGATCTCGCGCAACATGTCGACCGCCTTGTGCCGCGTCACCTGGAATTTCGAGAGCGGCTTGCCGAACACTTCCCGAGCCTGGGCGTAGTCGAGCGCGAGCGCGCTCGCGGCTTCGCTCACGCCGATCAGCTCGGCCGCGAGCAATACGGCCGCGTCGTCGGCCAGGCGACGCCAGAGGCGCGCGTGATCGCCGGGCGGGCCGACGAGAAGCGCTCGCGTCTCGGTGAATTCAAAGCGGGCGAACTTGCGCGTGATGTCGAGGGACGGGGCGGGCTGTGCGTGCTCTCGGGCGCTCTCGACGAGGAACGACTGCAGCCCGTCACGGGTGCGCGCCGGCACCAGGACCCAGTCGGCCGAATGCCCGTCCATGACGAGGGGCTTGATCCCGTCGAGCTTGTGACGCGATCCCCGGCCCGACGCGCGCACTCGCACGCGCTCGATCGGATCACCGTGACCGGCTTCGTCGAGCGCGACCGTGCCGCGCTCGGCACCCGCGCTCAAACCCACGAGCCGGTCGTCGAGCCCCAGGGCGCGGGCGGCGAGGGTCGCGACGATCGCGGAGGAGAAGTAGGGGCCGGGGAAAACGGCCCGGCCCATCTCCTCCTGTACCACCACCGCGTCGATGAGTCCGAGACCCAGCCCGCCGTGCTGCTCCGGCACGAGCAACCCCGTCCATCCGAGGTCGACGATGCGGCGCCACAGCTCGGGCGTGATCCCCGTCTCGTCGTGCTCCGCCATGCGCCGTACGTATGCCGTCGGCGCCTCCGCCGCGAGGAAGGAACGCACCGCGTCGCGCAGCGCACCCTGCTCGGGCGAGAACGTGAAGTCCACACGGTCACGCTAGTTGGACCTGACAGTAATGTCAGGTCCGTAGTTGCACGGAGCGAGGGAGTCGTCCGCATGGACTTTGCGTGGTCGCCCGAGGATCTGGCGTTCAAGGAGGAGCTCGAGGCGTTCCTCGAAAAGGAGATGCCGCCCTTCATCGAGCGGTGGTCGGAGAACGAAGACCTCGACGCGTCGCGGGGCGTCATGGGCGTGATGGACAAGCGCAAGGCGTGGCAGAACAAGCTGAACGAAGGACGTTGGGCCGCGATCCTCTGGCCCGAGGAGTGGGGCGGTCGCGCCGCGACCACCGCGCAGCAGGTCGTCTACACGCAGGTCATGGCGAAGTACCGGTCGCCGGGCATCTTCAACGCGAACGGGATCGTTCAGATCGGCCCGTCGATCATCACGTGGGGCACCGACGAGCAGAAGGCGCGGTGGCTGCCGCCCATCCTCGACGCCAGCGAGCACTGGTGCCAAGGGTTCTCGGAGCCGCAGGCCGGCTCCGATCTCGCGAACCTGCGCACGACGGCGATCAAGGCGAACGATGGGTCGCACTACGTCGTGAACGGTCAAAAGACGTGGATCAGCTCGGCCCAGATCGCGAAGTGGGGCCTGTTCCTGATGCGCACCGACCCGACTGCGATCGAGCGCGGCGTCAAGCACGAAGGCATCACGACGTTCATCGTCGACATGGAGTTGCCGGGGATCGAGGTGCGACCCATCCGTGAGATCACGGGCGACTCACTGTTCTGCGAGGTCTTCTTCACCGACGTGAGGATCCCGGATTCCGATCGGCTCGGCGACGAGGGAAACGGCTGGCTCGTGTCGATGGGCGCGCTGGGTCAAGAGCGCGTCGGGAGCGCCGGACAGGCGATCTCGATGGCACAGGATCTCCGCGCGCTGTTGCAGACCGCGCGCGCCGAAAATCCCGACGCCTTACGCGACCCCGCGATCCGGGAGCGCGTCGCGAAGCTGCACATTCAGATCGAAGCGACCCGCCTGCTGATCATGCGCGCGCTGTCGAAGGTCTTGAAGGGCGAGAAGGGTTGGCCCGAGGTTCCCCTCGCGAAGTTGCAATGGGGATACATCTCGCTGTGGCTCGCGGAGCTCGCGCTCGATGTGCTCGGACCGACGGGCGCGTTGCTCAAGGGCGCGCCCGGAGCGATCGACGGCGGTATGTGGGCCCGGAACTACGTGTGGCAGCGCTACACGACGATCGGCGCGGGTCCGACCGAGGTGCAGAAGAACATCATCGCCGACCGCGCCCTCAAGCTCGAGCGCTGAGCCGCGCGGGCAAACTCGAGCGCTGAGCCGCGCGGGCAATTCTCGTTCCTGTTCCGGGCCTCGGAAATATCGCAAGTTATCACTTGCGTTATTACGGAGGCGGGAGCAAGATGGAGAAGAACGAGGAGGGACACGATGCCCGTCGCAATCATCACCGGCGCCTCGCGCGGCCTGGGGCTCGAGCTGGCCCGATCACTTGCGGCCGACGGCTGGAACCTCGTCATCGACGCCCGCGATCCGGCGGCGCTGCGAGTCGCGGCCGAGCAGCTCGCGCCGTCCGGGTCCGTCCGCGCCATCCCGGGTGACGTGGCCGACGCCGCCCATCGTGGCGATCTCGTCGCCGCCGCGATCGAGCTCGGCGGCATCGACCTCCTCGTGAACAACGCGAGCCTGCTCGGCCCGTCGCCGCAGCCGCGACTCGCCGAATATCCCCTCGACGTGCTCGCGCACGTGTACGCGGTCAACACGCTCGCACCGGTGGCGCTCGTGCAGCTCGCGCTCCCTCAGCTCCGCGACCGTGCCGGAACCATCGTCAACGTCACCTCCGACGCGGCCGTCGAGCAGTACGAGGGCTGGGGAGGCTACGGATCCTCGAAAGCGGCGCTCGAGCAGGTCGGGAACGTGCTCGCCGCGGAGGAACCGATCGTGCACGTGTACACCTTCGACCCCGGCGACATGCGCACGCAGATGCACCAGGACGCGTTTCCGGGCGAGGACATCTCCGATCGTCCCGAACCCGCGACCGTCGTGCCCGCACTGCGCCGCCTCTTGCACGACCGGCCCGCAAGTGGCCGGTACCGCGCCTCCGACTTCTCTGCTGTGTCGCCATGACCGCCGTGGTCGTGCGCGAAGCGATCGAACCGCCGGAAGCGCGCGGGATCACGCGCGACGCCGTTCGAATGATGGTCGCCCGTCGCGCCGACCTCCGGATCGTGCACGCGCACGCGCACGATCTGCCGCAGTTCCTCGACGAGGGCGACCTCGTCGTGGTGAACACGTCCGGGACGTTGGCGGCCGCGCTCGATGCACTGGGCGAGGACGGCACTCCCCTCGTCGTGCACCTCTCGCAACGGTTGCCGGCGAACCTCTGGCTGGTCGAGTTGCGCCGTCCGAACGGGCACGCGACCGAACCGTGGTTCGAAGATCCGCCCGGCGACACACTGCGGCTCGTCGGAGGCGGTTTCGTCCAACTGGCCACACGCTTCGAGTCGTCGGCCCGGCTCTGGGTCGCCACCCTCGACCTCCCGGATCCGCTGCTCACGTATCTCGCGGTACACGGCCGGCCGATCCGCTACGGCTACGTGACGCGCGACTGGCCGCTCGCCACCTATCAGAACGTGTACGCGCGGGAGCCCGGGAGCGCGGAGATGCCCAGCGCCGGGCGTCCCTTCACACCCGAGCTCATCACCCGGCTCGTCGCCAAGGGTGTCGCAGTCACACCGCTCGTGCTCCACACGGGGGTGTCGTCCCTCGAAGCGAACGAGCACCCGTATCCGGAGTGGTATCGCATCGCTCCGTCCACTGCCGCACGGATCAACGAGACGCGCGAGAACGGCGGGCGGGTCATCGCGATCGGCACGACAGTGGTGCGCGCGCTCGAATCGGTCGTCGACGCCCGGCGAGTCGTACACGCGAACGAGGGCTGGACCGACGTGGTCGTGACCCCCGAGCGGGGCGCCCACGCGGTTGACGGCTTGCTCACCGGCTGGCACGAGCCGGAGGCGTCGCATCTACAGATGCTGGAAGCGATCGCGGGCCGCGACTTGCTCGACGCGTCGTACGCGGCCGCCTCGGCCGAGGGCTACCTCTGGCACGAGTTCGGCGACGTCCACCTCATCCTCGAGTGACGTCGGCGTTCGTGCGACCGACGATCGGACGAATCAGGCGTACTGCCAGCGCTTCTCCGGCTCACTTCCCGGAGCGTGCTCGATGCACTGCACGTCGAACTGGATCGGCAGCAGGTACCGAACGTAGAACGCGTGCACGGTGACCGGTCCCTGCACGAGATCCTTGGCGAACTCGGTGATCTTCACCCGATCGTCCTTGTCGCGCCAGCGCCTCGCCCGCTCGAGCAGCTCGTCGACCTCATCGCGCGTGTCGCACAACACCCCGAGGTGGTCATAGCCGGGAGCCTGCATGTACTTGTCGGCCTCCGCGAGCAGGATGAATTGCTGCGCGCCGTCGTCGGCCGTGAGCAGGAAGTTGCGCTGCTCGAACAGCACGACGTCGATTCCCGACCAGCCGAACATCTCGCCGTAGAACGCGGCGATGTCTCGGCGCGTCGCCTCGTCGAGCCCGCCGCGCGGGAACGTCAGCTCCATGTGGTTGAACCGGTACGGCATCGCAACGCTCCTTGGGAGGGGCCAAGTGATCTCGGGATCAGAGTCGAGCGGGGAGGATTGCATCGATGAGGTGAGGACCGGGCTCGCTCAGCGCGTGCTCCAGCGCCCGCACCAGCTCATCGGCGGTCTCGGCGCGCGTGCCTTCGACGCCCATGCCGCGCGCGAGCGCGACGAAGTCGAGCGGCGGGCGCGAGATGTCGAACAGATCGGCCGCGTTGCCGTCGGTGCGCGCCCCGACACGCGACAGCTCGAGGCTCAGGATCGCGTACGAACGGTTGTTGAAGATGATTGTGGTGACGTCGAGATTCTCTCGGGCCTGGGTCCACAGCGACTGGAGCGTGTACATCGCGCTGCCGTCGGCCTGCAGGTTGAGCACCTTGCGATCGGGGCACGCGACGCCGGCGCCGGTGGCGACCGGCATCCCCTGGCCGATCGCACCACCCGTGAGCGTCAACCAGTCGTGGCGGGGCGCGCCCGCGGTCGCGCCGGACACGAACAAGCCGGCGGTGTTCGCCTCGTCGCTCACGATCGCACCCTCGGGCAACAGGGCGCCGATCGCGTTCGCGATCGTCTCCGGGTTCAGGGGACCGCTCGGCCGGTCGGGACGCGCCGCCGGCGTCCGCACCGCGCCGTCGGCAGGTGCGCCGAGCGCGTCGGCCAGCGCCTCGAGCGCGGCCTCGGCGAGCACTCCGTCGGCCACGAGATCACGGATCTCGCAACCAACGGGTGCGAGCTCACTCGGCAGATTGGGATAGGCGAAGAACGACACCGGTTCCTTGGCGTCGACGAGCACGAG
>JAUZEM010000028.1 GCA_030839005.1 Actinomycetota bacterium
ATACGTGCTCAATGGCGGCGGCATTCCGGTGTGTGTCGTGTCGTCCTCCGACAAGGCTGAGATCCTGAAATCGATGGGCGTCGAGGCAGTGATTGATCGACGGGCGGCTGACTACAGGTTCTGGAAAGACGAACACACCCACGACGAGAGCGAGTGGCGCCGCTTCGGCAAGGACGTGCGGTCCCTCATCGGGCGTGACCCCGAGATCGTGTTCGAGCACCCTGGCCGGTCCACGATGGGCGCGTCGGTGTTCGTCGCCAAGCGCGGCGGGATGATCATTACATGCGCGGCGACCTCTGGTTTCAAGATCGAGTACGACAACCGCTATCTCTGGATGAACCTGAAGACGCTGAAGGGCTGCCATTTCGCGAACTACCGGGAAGCATGGGAGGCGAATCGTCTCGTGGCCGAGGCGCGGATCCATCCCACGTTGTCGAAGGTGTTCACGCTCGATCAGACCGGCGATGCCGCGCTACAGGTGCACCACAACCTCGTAGAGGGCAAGGTGTCGGTGCTGTGTCTCGCGCCCGAGGAAGGACTCGGCGTGACCGACGAGGCGACGCGTGAACGTCATCTCGACCAGATCACGCTGTTCCGCCGCTTCGCGGGCTGATGTGAAAACGGGTCGTACAATTCCCGACATGCTGCTCACCGAGATCGACCACGTCGCGATTGCCGTCAACGACCTCGAGGCCGCGGTCGACTATTACCGCGAGACCTTCGGCTGCGAGGTCGAACACCGCGAGATCGTGGAGCGGGACGGGGTCGAGGAAGCGCTGCTCAAGGTCGCCGACTCCTACGTGCAGCTGTTGACGCCGACACGCGACGACTCGACGGTCGCGAAGTACCTCGCGACGAAGGGTGAAGGGATCCACCACGTCGGTTACCGCGTCGCCGACTGCGCGCAGGCGTTGGAGTCGGTGAAGGCGCACGGTCATCGCGTCATCGACGAAACACCCCGACCCGGTAGCCGGGGAACGACGGTCGCGTTCGTCCACCCGAAGACGGCATTCGGCACGTTGATCGAGCTCGTCCAGGAGTAAGGCCGAGGCGGGCGCGCACTAGCCTGACCGCCATGTCCGACACTCCTCACCCGATCAACGAGCGGCTCGAGCAACTCGCCAAGCTGAAGGAAGAGGCACGCGCACCCGGCAACGAGGCGTCAGTCAGGCGTCAGCACGAGCGCGGCAAGCTCACCGCCCGTGAGCGCATCGAGCTGCTGCTCGACCCCGGCTCGTTCGTCGAGCTCGACATGCTCGCCCGTCACCGGGCGCACGGCTTCGGGATCGAGAACAACCGTCCGCTCACCGACGGCGTGGTCACGGGCTGGGGCCTGGTCGACGGCCGCAAGATCTTCGTCTTCAGCCAGGACTTCACGATTTTCGGCGGCGCGCTGGGTGAGGTGTACGCCGAGAAGATACACAAGGTGATGGACCTCGCCGAGTCCACCGGCGCGCCCCTCGTCGGCCTCAACGACGGCGGAGGCGCGCGCATCCAAGAGGGCGTCGTCTCGCTCGCGAGCTACGGCGGCATCTTCCTCCGCAACGTGAAGGCGTCGGGAGTGATCCCCCAGATCTCGGTCGTGCTCGGGCCCTGCGCGGGCGGCGCGGTCTACTCGCCGGCGATGACCGACTTCATCTTCATGGTGAAGGGCGTCTCGAACATGTACATCACGGGTCCCGATGTGGTGAAAACCGTCACCGGCGAAGAGGTCACCCACGAGGAGCTGGGCGGCGCGCTCACGCACGCGACGAAGTCGGGCGTCGCGACGTTCGTCGCGGATGACGAGCAGCACTGCATCGCGCAGGTTCGCTACCTGCTGTCGTTCCTGCCGTCGAACAACCTCGAGGATCCGCCCCATTTCGAGACGACGGACGATCCTGAACGTTCGTGTGACGCGCTGCTCGACCTCATCCCCGACTCGTCGAACCGCGCCTACGACATGAAGAAGGTCATCGCCGACATCGTCGACGACGGCGAGTTCTTCGAGGTCTTCCCGCTGTGGGCGATGAACATCGTGTGCGGGTACGCGCGGGTCGACGGCCACGTCATAGGCATCGTCGGCAACCAGCCGCAGGTGCTCGCCGGATGTCTCGACATCGACGCGTCCGAGAAGGCCGCGCGTTTCGTGCGCACCTGCGACGCCTTCAATGTCCCGCTGGTGACGTTCGTCGACGTACCGGGCTTCCTGCCGGGCACCGATCAGGAGTACGGCGGGATCATTCGCCACGGTGCGAAGCTGCTCTACGCCTACTGCGAAGCGACCACACCTCGGGTGCAGATCATCACCCGAAAGGGCTACGGCGGTGCGTACGTCGTCATGAACTCGAAGTCGATCGGCGCCGACATCGCCTTCGCCTGGCCGTCGGCCGAGATCGCGGTGATGGGCGCCGACGGCGCGGTCAACATCATCTTCCGCAAGGACATCGAGTCGGCGCCGGATGTCGAATCGCGGCGCGCCGAGCTGATACTCGAGTACGAGGACCGGTTCCTCAACCCGTACCAGGCCGCGGAACGGGGGTACGTCGACGACGTGATCGATCCGCGTGACACCCGGCGGATGTTGGCTCGCGCACTGGACATGCTGCGCACGAAGCGCGAGCAGTTGCCGTCGCGCAAGCACGGGAACACCCCGCTTTGACTCCCGAGGAGGTGGCCGCGGTCACTGCAGTCGCGGTCGCGTTGCAGCAACGGCAGGCCGCGGCGACGACCGCGTCGGGCCCGGCCAACGCGCCCGCGAGTGGTCACGTCAGCGGATGGGTCGACGCCTCGCGCCGATCGGCGCAGCGTGCTTTGTTGCAGCGCGGGCCCTGGCGGCTGTCGGGCCGCATCGGCCGTCGTTCCCGAACGTGATCCACGACCCGGAGCTGTTCACGGTCGGGCCCGACGAGGTCGTCGTGACGTTCCGCACCGGCGAAGAGCGCGAGGTCGAGACGCGCATCGGTGAGCGAAGCGTCGTCACGAACGGCCCGTACCACGCGGCCCGCGTCGTCGGTCTCGAGCCCGCGACGACCTACGCGGTTGCGGTCGCGGGCGCGCCGACGTCACCGCTGCTCCCCGGCGAGGTCACGACCCTCGATCAACCTCGAGGGCGGTTGCTGGCGACCTTTGCGACCGTGAACGACGTGCACTTCGGCGAGGTCGAATGCGGCTTGCTGGGGACACCGGAGGAGCTCGGGCCGACGTTCACCGCCGAGCCCGGCGCCGAGCCCTATCCCGAGGTCATGAACCGTGCTGCCATCGACGCCATCGAGCGGCTCGATCCCGACGCGGTCCTCGTGAAGGGTGACCTCACCGACCGCGGGACCGAGGAGGAGTACGCCGCGTTCCTGCGCGCGTATACCCGGCTCGGCGAACGCATGCGCCACTTCCGCGGCAATCACGACGCGATGCTCACCGAGTCGATCGCCGCGACCGGGCCCTTCGCGGTCGACCTCGAGGGGGTCACCCTCGCGGTGCTCGACACCGTTCGCCCGGGAGCCGAGCGCGGGCGAATCTCGCGCGAGCAGCTCGACTGGCTCGACGAGCTCGCGGGCGCAGCGACGCGGCCCCTGCTCGTGTTCGGCCACCATCATCCGTGGGACCCCGGCTCGAGCGAGCGCAACGACACGTATTTCGGAGTGAATCCGGACGACAGTGACGCGTTGTGCGCGGTCATCGCGCGTCGCGACGCGATCGCCGGGTACTTCGCCGGCCATACGCACCGCACGCGCACGCGCCGCTTCCCATCGGCGCGAGACGTCCCGATCGTCGAGATCGCATGCGTCAAGGATTATCCCGGTGCCTGGGCGGAGTACCGCGTGTACGAGGGCGGATACATACAGCTCACGCGTCGCATCGATGCACCCGCGGCGCTCGCTTGGACGGAGAAGACCCGTGCGATGTTCGCCGGCCTCTATCGCGACTACGCGCTGGGCCGGCTGTCCGACCGTTGCTTCGTGCAAGCCTTTTGATGTGCCGGCCTTTTGACGTGCCGGCGCTCGAAGGATTGCGTGTCATCGACATGGCAACGGTGTTCGCGGGACCGGGAGCGGCGCGCCACCTGGGCGACTTCGGCGCCGACGTGATCAAGATCGAGGCGCCCGCCGGTGACGGTGTCCGGCGCATGGGTTGGTTCCCGCCGGCCGGTGGCGACTCCTACACGTGGAAGCTGCTCGGCCGGAACAAGCGGGCGGTCGTGGCCGACCTCAAGACCGATGCGGGCCGCGACGCGCTCCTCGCGTTGGCTCATGGGGCCGACGTGCTGATCGAGAACTTCCGCCCCGGCACGCTCGAGCGCCTCGGTCTCGGGCCGGAGGTGCTGTGCTCGCGCAATCCGCGCCTCGTCGTGCTTCGGGTGACGGGGTTCGGGCAGGACGGTCCGTACGCGTCGCGCCCCGGCTTCGCGACGATTGCGGAGGCGATGAGCGGTTTCGCGGCGATCAACGGGGAGCCCGACGGACCACCCTTGCTCCCGCCGATCGCGCTCACCGACGAGGTTGCGGCGATCGCGGGCGCGTTCGCAGTGATGGTCGCGCTGCACGACCGCGAGCGCACCGGTCTTGGGCAGGTGATCGACGTCAACCTGCTGGAGTCGATGCTGCAGATGATGTCGGCACTGCCGTCGGCGGCGGCCCATCTCGGCTACGAGCAGCCGCGCCTCGGCTCGGGCATCCCCTATTCGGTGCCGCGCGGCACCTATCGCTGCGCCGACGGCCGGTGGGTCGCGATCTCCACCTCCGCGGAGTCGGTCGCGCACCGCGTGCTCACACTGCTCGGGATCGACGACGACGAGCGCTTCGCGACCTTCGAGACGCGCGCCCGGCACCGCGCCGAGCTCGACGCGGCGGTGAGCGCTTGGGTCGGCGCCCGCCCGTCGGCCGAGGTGTTGGCCGCGTTCGACTCCGCGGAGGCGGCAATTGCGCCGGTGTACACGATGCGCGAGGTGCTCGCGGATCCGCACGTGCAGGCCCGGAAGGTCTTCGTCGAGGTCGACGGAGTCGTCATGCAGGGTCCGGTCGCGCGCCTGACGCGTACGCCGGCCGAGCTGCGTTGGGCCGGCCGCGCACTCGGTGCCGACACCGAGGAAGTGCTGGGGAGTCTCGACGACCGCTGACGCCGCTGATGCCACGCACGAATAACAGCGGCTCATCAGCGCGCCGCGGCCGCTGTGGCACGGCCCCGTCTTCCCACGTGGCGCTTCTCCGCGCCTAGATGAGGCGTGTTGAGGCAGTATCAACATTGGTTGCTATTGCCAAACGATCTGGACGCGGCTGCAGTTCAGCGCGGAACGTCTTCCGTCTTCCCAGTTGGCGGACGTCCCTCCCAGGTGGACGATGCCTCCCCCATATCCCGGGAGGCACCGTCGCGTTGAGCCGATCTCAACCCACTTTCGTTGCACTTTCGTCCGAGCGGCGTCTACTTTCGGAAGTCGGTCTCCCCCAGAGGCTGAGTCTGACGATGCCCCTATCGTCGTGTGGCGGGCGGCGTCGGGCCGAAAGGGAACCCATGGGCCGCCACGGAACCGGTGTACAGACTCTCGAAACTGCTGCGTTATCCGCCGCGGCCCTACCGGCGGGCTGGTATCGCGACCCGTTCCTTCGATGGAAAGCCCGCTACTGGGACGGACGATCGTGGACCGAACGTGTCGCGCTGCCGGGACACGATCCGACGCGACCGGTGTACGGACAGGACCCCGTTTTGCCGCCAGCCCGGGCCGATCTGTTCCTCGTTGACCCGGCCCTGGTGCGACTCGTCGAGGCGGCGTGCGCTGAGGAACTGGCGCACCTGCGAACGGAGGTCGAGACATGGCGCGAGGTGGCCGACGAACGTGCGCGGGCTCTGGGCCGCGCCCTCAACGCGCTCGAGTTGCTCGCGGCGGGTCGCACACAACTCGAGGCGCGGCCGAAGGACCGCGGTGCTCGCCCCGAAGATGCGTCTGCGGCGCAACCAACACTGGCCGCGGTCCCCGATGCCGTTCGCGCGGCGGCACTGTCAGAGTTGATCTGCATCACGTCGAAGCAGCGTCGTTGGTGGCGTCGCTCGTAGGCGCCCCCAACACGAGCGCGGCACGATCGTGCCATCACTGCAGCGGTCTCAACTGCGCGGACCACGGCGAGCAGCGGGTTATTGCTCAGGAAACGCGTCTGCAGGGCGGCAGCACACGGCCCGCCATCGTCGCGATGGCGGGCCGTGACCGGCCGCACATACCTGGGTGGTTTAGGAGGCTTCTACGGCTGGAGCCGCATGATCTGGCCGTTGGTCGTACTGCTGTTGGCCGAGACGTACACGAAGCCGTCGGGACCGACGACGATGCCGCTCGGGTCGCTGATGGCGGCGACAATCGTCGTCGCGCCGCCGGGTGCCATCTTCCACACGTTGTTGCCGAACTGGTCGCTCAAGTACAGGTTGCCCGCGGCGTCGGCCGTGCAACCGCCGATCGACACGACCGGCGGACCGGGCGGTGTGGACAGCGGCACTTGCTGCAACGTCGACGTCCCGTTGTAACGCCACACCCGACCGTTGAGCGTCCCGATGTAGAGCTGGCCGCCCGCCTGGGCGATGCACGTTGGCACTTCGTCGTTGAGCGAGATGACGTTGACGCCGGGATCGTGGAAGTACGCGAGAATCTGGACCGAGCCGTTCGCACGCACGACGTCGAGCGTGTTCGCGCCCGCGTCGGTGACGTACGTCTTGTCCGGCAGGGCGAGCACGCCGTACGGGTTCGCGTCGGGGAAGTCGCTGTTCGGATCGCACGGCGGATTCGCCGTCTGACACGACAGCGTGTAGGTGAAGTCGGTACCGCCGACGTCACCACGCGTCTCGAACTGGCCGCCCGGGTTTGCCTTGATCAGGCGGCCAAGCTGCGACTTCGCGGCGCCCAGGATGTCGGGCGGCGCGGCGCCCGCAGGAACCTGATCGACGAACTGGTGCGCTCCGGTGATGATCGAGACGATCCGGCCGCCCTGTATCGACAGCCCGTCCGCGCCCGTCGAGCTGCTCCCGTCCGGGCTCGACACCGAGATCAGTCCGGTGACGACCGGCATCGACGTCGCTGGGAGCGCGCCGCCGACATTCACGGCCGAGATGCGCGAGGTCGTCCCCGCGAATGTGCCGCCGCCCAAGTCGACCGGGCCGCCGCTTCCCGCCTCGGCCACGTACAACGTCCCGTTCGGCGCGAATGCCAAACCTCTGGGATTCAACAGCCCGGTCGCGACCACCGTCGGCCCGGGATCGGAAGGCGGCGTCACCTGCTTCGCGCCCGCAGGCCGCGCCCCGAACGCGACGATCAACAAGAGGGCTGCAACCGCAAACCCAAATCGCGCTTTCCGCATAACGCAACGTCCTTCCATGAAGAATCGACAAAACGGCCACGTACCGTGGCCACGCAGCACACTTTTGCGGCTACGGGTGTGGAAGCGCAAACCGCCACACCGCTGAACGCAACCCCGGCAGGGTCGGCCCTGTCCTACTCCCCTGTACGACCATGGGCCTGACCCTCGACGTTGATGGCCGTCGACGTCCTTGAGCGCGTCGTCAGGTTCGACGAACAGCCGAACCAACTACCGGATCGCGGCTCGTGCGCGTCCGGGCCGAACATGCCCGTGAATCAGGGCAGGTCACTATCGGCGGTGTTCGTGCTCGCGGCACGCAACGCGGCAACGTTCGAGATGCCGCCGACGCGTCGGTTATGCGCGCTCCGTGGACTTGCGCCGCCCAAACACCGTCAGCCCACCGGCGATGATGCAGCTCAGGGCGAAGATGATCTCCGCGAATGTTTGCGATCCGGTGAACGGCAAGCTGGTCGAAGACGACGACGGCGGTGTCGTCGATGTCGCCGCCGGGAGTGCCTGGGCGCGCACGGTCGTCGAGGTCTGACCTGGCGCGGTCGTCGCGGTCGAGCCCGACCCCCTGATCGTTGTGGTGGTGCTGCTCGGCAACGTCGAGGTCGCTGCTTCGATGGTCGTGGTCGTGTCCGGCACCGAGGTGGTCGTGTCCGGGACGGTCGTGGTCGTGTCCGGCACCGAGGTGGTCGTGTCCGGCACCGAGGTGGTTGTGTCCGGGACGGTCGTCGTCGTGTCCGGCACCGAGGTGGTTGTGTCCGGGACGGTTGTGGTCGAGGACGATGTGGTGGTGGTGGGCTGTTCGCCCCCGGTACAGAAGGAGACGTGGCTGATGGTCGGTGCCTGTCCGCCACCGTTGAGCGGTGGATGCAACCCGCTGCCGCTCGTAGCGGCGGGGACGAAGGTGTAGGTGTTGGTGTCGACGCCGCCCTTCACGAAGACGACGCTGACCGCGATTGTCGAGGTGAAGTCGAACGTGTCGTCCGCGAACGGGTCGGGTCCCGCCACTTTGGTGAACGTGAACGTCTGCCCGTTCACGGTGAACGACGCGCTTTCGCCCACGCTCAAGCCGTTTAACGGGTTGGAGTTCACGGTGTACTCGGTCGTGCCCTGGGGACAACTCAGGTTGTCGCTGGCACCGGCTGGAGTGCCGAGGACGATCGCGGTGCTGCCGAGCAGGCCGATCGCCAAGACTCCCAGTCCGAGCGCGATCCGCGCTCGCCTTTTGCCGATCCCGAAGGACACTGTTTGGCCTCCCAGCCTGCCGCGTCGCGATGACCCGGCTCTACCCGTTCGATTCGTCCTCCCCATAATACCACTCTCCGTGGCAATAACAACCCGGTTCGTAGCGCGCCAGAAGAGGCGGCCGCGCGAGCGGTCCGCGTCGGCCCGTCACCGTCGTAGACGCCGCTCGCCGCGACGCTGCGTCCGCCCGGGCCCGCACCCATCGTCGCCCCAACCCGTCTCGAAGAATCTTCGGAAGAATCTTCGAGACGGATCTGGCGGGTAGTGGCGCTCGTGGACGCTAGGTTCGTCGTTGCGAGCGGCTGCGCTACGCAGCCGCGCATCCGACCTCAGATGTGCTTCCCCCAGCCGGTCTCGTTCCTTCGGGGAAGCACACATACCCGCCCTTCGCTATCCAACGCGCTACCGGCGTCTGCCGCACGGCCCGCGCGAATTCGCCGCCTTCCACGCCGAATGCGCCGTCCTGCTCGACCGCGCCACACAGCTCGACACTGCGCAACGAGCCCTCGC
>JAUZEM010000072.1 GCA_030839005.1 Actinomycetota bacterium
CAAACCGCACGCAGCGCTCGACGCCCACGCGCGTGTTCACCGAGCCCTGCGTCGCGATCTCGTGCGGCGTGCCCTGGCGCAGGAAGCCGCCCTCACCCGCGTACGTTCCCTCGGTGTTCTCACGCACGACGAGGAAGTCGACACCGTCGTTGTGGCGGCCGGGCCCGGCCTTGAACGGCCGCAGGTTCACATAGAGGTCGAGCGCGAAGCGCATCTTCAACAACAGGCCACGCTCGAGCACACCGGGTGGAACCTCGGGCGTCCCGACGGCACCGAGCAGGATCGCGTCGAGCCCGCGCAGCTCATCGAGCACGGCATCGGGGAGCACCTCACCGGTCGCCAGGTAGCGACGACCGCCGAGGTCGTAGTCGACCTGGTCGAGCTCGACGCCCGCGGCGCGCACGACCTTCAAGGCGACGCTCACGACCTCGGGGCCGATTCCGTCGCCGCCGATGATCCCGACCCGGTGGGCCACGGGCTGTGTCCTTTCCGATTAGGTGCGATCACGAAAAAACCGCCCACGCGGGCGTGGACGGTTGATGCGAACGCCGAGGCGGCGCTCGCTTATCGAATGACGATGACCGAGAGATGCACGGGCATGAGGTAACAGGATCGCAGCAGATCACAACAATGTCAAACCACATCACCGCTCCGTCGCCGGGCGACGCTCCGCGCCGCGCGCGGAAAAGTGGCCGGTCGCCGGATTCGGCCGAGGGACCGAACTACCCTGCCCGTCATGAGCGAGCCCCACCTCTCGCCCCGAGCCCACGCGCGGCTGAAGGCAGAATTGGAAGAACGGACGACGACGCGCCGGCGCGAGCTCTCCTTGTGGATCGAGCGAGCCCGTGAGCACGGTGACATCTCGGAGAACGCCGATTACGACGCGGCGAAGAACGAGCAGGGTCACAACGAGGCCCGCGTCCGCCAACTCGAAGCGATGCTCAAGAACGCGATCGTCATCGATTCCAGCACTGCCGGTGACGTCGTGGAGCCGGGCACGCTCGTCGACCTTCGGTATGAGGACGACGACGATCTGGTGACCTATCTCGTCGGTTCCATCGAGGAACGTCACGAGAAGTACGACGTGTTGTCGACGAACTCGCCGCTCGGCCAGGCGCTCCTGGGCAAGGCACCCGACGCGACAGTGACATATCAAGGTCCGAAGCGCGAGATGTCGGTGACGGTCGTCGCCGTGCGGCTACCTGATTAGGGGACGGGGCCGAACCCGCCGCCACCCGGTGTCAAGATCCGGACGACGTCGCCGCGCTGCAAACGGACCGTGCACTTGTCGGCGAGCCGGTGCGCTCGGGCCGCGTCACCACCGACGAGCAACCAATTCTCGCCGGGCGCGCCGGGTTCGCCCCCCGCGATGCCCCACGGGCGAGACGTTCGCCGTTCGGTGATCAGCGACAGGGTCGCATCCTCGAGCATCTCGAGCTCGCGGACGATGCCGTCACCTCCCGCGGCGATCCCGGCGCCGCCGCTGTTCGTCCTCAGCGCGTAGCGGCGGACGCGCATCGGGTACGCGCGCTCGAACGCTTCGACCGGGGTGTCGCGCGTGTTCGTCATCGCGGTGTGCACGCCGTTCATCCCCGCGCGGCCGTCGGGCCGTCCGCCTTGGCCGCCACCGATCGTCTCGTAATACACCCAGCCCTCACCGCCCACGAGAACGTTGTTCATCGTTCCCTGCGACGCGCCGCCGACGCGATCGGGCGCCGCATTCGCCAGCGCGCCCAGGCACACGTCGGCGACCCGCTGGCTCACCTCGACGTTGCCGGCGCCGACCGCGACGGGCATCCGTGCGGACACGATCGAGCCCGGGGGTGTGATCACCCGCACGGGCCGAAACACGCCGCCGTTCGCCGGGAGATCGGGATCGACGACCGAGCGCAGCGCGAACACCACCGCGCTCACCGTCACGGCCTCTACCGCATTGACCGACCCGGCGCGTTGCGCGTCGCTACCCGCGAAGTCGAAGGTGATCGTGTCGCCCAGCACGGTCACCTTCACGCAGATACGCGCCGGGCGCGCGTCGCCCGGTCCCCCCGTCGAGTCGAGCACGTCCTCGAACCGGTACTCACCATCCGGAAGGGTGTGGATCGCGGCTCGCATGCGGCGTTCGCCGTATTCGACGATCTCCGCGAGTACCTCCGGCGCGGGCATGAGCTCGCGCAGCCGGGCGATGCCCAACCGGTTCGCGCCCAGCTGCGCGTCGAGATCGCCACGCCGTTCGTCGGGCGTGCGCGACGCGGCAACGACGAGCGCCTCGACCTCCCGCGTCCAACGCACGGGCGGAATTCGCAGCCCTTCCTGGAAGATCTCCGTAGCGTCGGGCGGCAACGAGCCGGGAGCCATCCCACCGACGTCCGCGTGGTGCGCCCGGTTCGCCGCCCATCCGATCAGCGCCCCGTCGTCGGCATGCGCGGGCGCGACGAACGTGATGTCGTTGAGATGCGTCCCGCCCGCGAACGGATCGTTGACGACGATCTGATCGCCGGGTCGGAGATCGTCGCCACCCGAGTCGATCGCGGCGCGGACCGCCGCGGGCATCGAGCCGAGATGCACGGGGATGTGCTCGGCTTGCGCAAGCAGCGTGCCGTCGGCCGTGAACACCGCACACGAGCAGTCGGCGCGCTCCTTGATGTTGGGGCTGTACGCGGCCCGGCGCAACACCGCGCCCATCTCGTCGGCCACAGCCGCGAGCCGTGAGATCCACACCTGCAGCGTCGCCGGATCCATCGCTACCCGTCCCGCCGGACGATCCACGTTCCCAGCTCGCGCGGCTCGGCCCGCCAGCCTTCCGGAACCCACATCGTGCAGTCGGGTTCGCCCACGACCGCGGGTCCGATCACTGTGCGCCGGTCGACGTCGGGCAGATCGGTGATGCGCAACGGAGCCGCGATCGACGCGCGCGCCCGTACTGCGATCACCTCAACCGGGGCGCCCGGACGAACATGGCCGTTGCGCCGCTCGTGCTCGGCCGGGAATTCGTCGGGAGAGGCTACCGTGAGCTCGTGACTCTGGCCGACGTAGCGACAGTCGACCGCGGTCTCGACGACCGCGCCCGCGCCCACCCGGGAGCGCGCTTCGCGTTCGACGCGCGCGCGTGCATCGGCCAGTGACCCGCCGCGGAAGGTATGAACCACCTCGCGGGCTTTCGGTGCGCACAAGAGACCCGCAGCCGAGCACACGCCGGCGCGCGGCGGCACGATGACCGCCCGCATCCCGAGCGCGTCGGCGATCGCGCAGGCATGCAACGGTCCCGCGCCCCCGAATGCGACGAGCACGAGCTCCGTCGGATCGACGCCGCGCTCGACGGTCACGACGCGCACTGCGCGTTCCATCGCGGCATCGACGACGCGCACGACGCCTTCTGCACTGACGCCCGCCCGCGCGAGCGCCCGGCGAGCCGCGACCCCGTCGAGCCGACCGAGATCCGGGAACGACGAGTCGGCAGGGATGCGGCCGAGCGCGAGATCGGCATCGGTAACCGTGGGGTCGGTGCCGCCGCGGCCGTAGCATGCAGGCCCCGGTACTGCTCCGGCGCTGCGCGGGCCGACTACCAGCGCGCCCCCGGCGTCGAGCCGGGCGATCGAGCCACCACCCGCACCGACGGTGTGCACGTCGAGCGCCGGGAGGCGGATCGGGAAGCCGGCGACGATGCGTTCCGAGGTCGGTTCGGGTACGCGACCGCGCACGAGGCAGACGTCGGTGCTCGTCCCACCCATGTCGAAGCTGACCGCGTCGGCGAAGCCACACGCGGCCGCGACCTCCGCCGCGGCGCGCACCCCGCCGGCGGGACCCGAGAGCAGCAACGACGCCGCCGCACGCGCGCCACCGGTTACCGGCACCAGTCCACCCGTTGAGGTCATGACCAGGGCTTCCGACGCGAACGCCGCCAGCTGCATCAGATACGGCGCGCACGCGGGCTCGAGGAATGCTTCCACGACCGTCGTGACCATGCGTTCGTACTCGCGGAACTCCGGACTGACCTCGTGCGAACACACCACGAGCTCGGACCGTGCGGCGCGTAACGCCTCGGCAACCTCGCGCTCGAGCCGGGCGTCGAGATCGGAGTGCAGCAGGCACACGGCGATCGAGTCGATCTCGTCGACGATCTCGGGCAGTACACCGTCGAACGGCTCGATCTCCACACCGCGCGCGTCGAGGCGACCGGACACCTCGAACCGTAGAGCGCGCGGCACGAGCGGCGGCGGCCGGTCGACGAAGGGGTCGTAGAGCGAGGGGCGCACCTGGCGCGCGATCTCGATCTCGTCGACGAAGCCACGCGTGGCGATCAGCGCGACCCGGGCGCCCCGCCGCTCCAGCAGCGCGTTGGTAGCCACCGTCGTGCCGTGGGCAAGCACGTCGACCCGACCCCGGCCGTCGACGGCGTCGACCGCCCGTTCGACCGCTCGAGCCGGATCCTCTGGTGTCGACGCGACCTTGGC
>JAUZEM010000125.1 GCA_030839005.1 Actinomycetota bacterium
GCTCGGCCGCCTCGAATCGCTCGTGAACCCGGGTATGCCGATCCCGCCGATGATCACGGTCCTCACGGGCATCACGGAGTCGATGGTGCTCCCGGCGCCGCCCGTCGCCGAGATTCTCCCCGCGTTCCTCGAGTTCGCACGCGACGCGGTGATCGTCGGGCACAACATCCGGTTCGATTGCGCGTTCCTCGACGCCGCGCTCGTCACGAACGGATATTCGCGTCTGTCGAATCGCCGCGTCGACACGCTCGCGCTCGCCCGCCGTCTGGTGCGCGACGAGATACCGAATCTCCGGTTGCACACGCTCGCGCGCCATTTCCGCACGAGCGTCGAGCCGACCCACCGCGCCTACGCCGACGCGGCAGCGACGGCCGAGGTGCTGCACGCATTGCTCGAACGCGCCGCCGGCTACGGCGTGCTCGGGCTCGACGACCTCTTGGCGTTGCCTTCCATGCGCGCGCATCCTTCCGCCGCGAAGCTGGCGCTCACCGCCCGGCTGCCGCGGGCGCCCGGCGTCTACGTGTTTCGCGATCGCGACGGGCGGGTGCTCTATGTGGGCAAGGCGACGAACCTGCGCGCCCGCGTGCGCTCCTACTTCGCGTCGGACGACCGCCGCAAGGTTCCGCAGCTGCTGCGCGAGCTCGCGACCATCGACCACCGCGTGTGCGCGAGCACCTTCGAAGCAGAGATCCGAGAGCTGCGCCTCATCCAGCGACTCCAGCCGCGCTTCAATCGGCACGGCAAGTCGACGCGTGCGAGCGCGTACCTGAAGCTCACCGACGAGCGCTTCCCCCGGCTGACCGTGACGCGCACGCCCGCGCCCGACGGCTCGTCACTCGGCCCGTTTCATTCCACGACGGCGGCCCACCTCGTTCGGGAGGCGATCGAGTCGGCGGTGCCGTTGCGCCGCTGCGCGACGCGGGTCGGACGGCGCGCTCCCATCGTCGAGGGCCCGCCGTGCGTGCCGGCCCAGCTCGGCGTCGCCGCGTGTCCGTGCCGCGGACATGTCGACGACGCGACGTACGACGCCTTCGTCGTCGCCGTTCGGCGCGCGCTCACCACCGAGCCCGAGGTCGCGCTCGGACCGCTCGAAGCGAGAATGCAGCGCCTCGCGCGCGACGAGCGGTTCGAGGAGGCCGCCGCGACCCGCGACCGGCTCGGCGCGCTGGCCCACGCGCTGGAGCGCCGCCGCACGGTCGCGATGTGGCGAGGGGTCGCGCGCCTGGTCGTCGAGTGCGAGGGTCAGCGCGTCGAGATCCGGCGCGGGTTGGTGGTGTGGCCGGACGACGAGTTTTGGTCCGAGCGCGCCCCGGGTGCCGACGTGAGCGAGATCCTCGCCGTCGATCGTTGGGTCACGCGCACGGCCGGACGCCTCCGAATCGCCGCCGTCGACGGCGAGCTCGCCTCGTCCTTCCCCCGCATCTTCGGCGCGCCTACCGTCCGCTCGGCCGACTCACCGATCCGCTGAGATCGCTCGACGAGCGAGCGCCGCCGCGGCTCCGCCCGCGCACGCGCGCCAGACCGTAGACACCGCCCTGCACGAGCGCGGCGGTCACGAGCGCGACGAACGGCAACAAGCGCGCGACGGGCCAGAACCGTCCGGTGTTGTTCGCGAGGAAGAGGTCGGAGAGCTGGTTCGTGGTGAAGAGGCTGAGCGCGCGAGCGACGAGGAACACGAGCAAGAACGACAGCGGCACGGCAACGATCCAGAGCAGGAGTCGCATCCACCACGGGACCCGAGCGAGGTGGGGAGCCGGCCGGCGGATCGACGGGGGCAACCCGCCGAATCCTCGCGGCGCGACGCCGCGGGCGACGGGAACCGGCCGCGGCGTCGGGGGCGTCGGGGACATCCGGGGCTCCGCGGATTCCGCAGAATCGCCGCCGGCACGCGGGCTCCCGACGGTGGGAACCTCGAGTACCCGCCCGCATCCCCGGCACGGAAACGCCCCCTGCGTGGGCACGCTCGCGAGCGGATGTTTCTCGCCGCAGTCGGGACACTTGAGCACCGGCGCCATGGGTCTAGGCGTTCTTTTCCGCGACCGCGGCGACATTGCTCACGCCCACGAGCGTCTCCAGCGCACGCGCGGCGAGACCGTCGTCGATCGCTTCCGTCGCGACCTCCGTGCCGGTGCCGAGGTCGGGTGCCACCCCGGCCACTATGAGCGCGGCAGCCGCGTTCAACACCGCGATGTCGCGGTGCGCGCCCTTCTCGCCCGCGAGTACCGCATTGATCGCATGCGCGTTCGCGGACGCGTCGCCGCCCAAGAGCGTGTCGGCCGAGGCGCGCGGGATGCCGAGATCGAGCGGGTCGAGCGTGAACGAGTGGACCTCGCCGTCGACGAGCTCGTGCACGGTGCTCGTCGTCGCGGTCGTCAGCTCGTCGAGGCCGTCGTCGCCGTGGAAGACCATGGCCCGCTCGGCGCCGAGGACGCGCAGCGCACCGAGCATCCGAGTCGCCATCGTCTCGTCGCTCACGCCGACGGCCTGGCGCGTCACGTGCGCCGGGTTCGCGAGTGGTCCGAGGAAGTTGAACGTCGTCGGCACTCCGAGCTCCTTGCGCGCGGGCCCGAGGAACCGCATCGCGGGGTGGTACCGCGGGGCCAGGCAAAAGCCGATGCCGGCCTCGGCGACGCAACGGGAAACGCCGGCGGGGCCGAGGTCGATCGCGACACCCAGCGCCTCGAGCACGTCGGCCGAACCGCACCGCGACGACGCGGCCCGGTTGCCGTGCTTGACGACCCGCGCGCCGGCGCCCGCCGCGATGAGCGCGGCCATCGTCGACACGTTGACGGTCCCGGACCGGTCCCCACCCGTTCCGCACGTGTCGATCGCGCCGGGCGCGACATCGACGTGCTCGGCGTAACGGTGCATGGTGCGCACGAGCGCGGCCAGCTCCTCGACCGACTCACCCTTCGTGCGCAGCGCGACGATGAAGCCCGCGGCCTGCACGTCGGCGACGCGGCCTTCGAGGATCTCGGCCAGCGCGGCTTCGATCTCCTCGGGCAGCAGCTCCGTGCCGCGCGTGACGCGCGCCAGGATCGGCGTGAGCACCTCGTTCATCGGGACTGCACCGCGACCACCGCGAGCACCGCTAGTCCCACCAGAGATCGTGATCGAGGACACCGCGAGCGATGAGTCCGAGCTGCACTTGCGAGGTTCCTTCGACGATCGTGAGCTGGCGGGCGTCACGGTAGTAGAGCTCGGTCAGATGATCCTTCATGTAGCCGGCCGCGCCCAGCATCTGTAGCGCCTCGCCCGAGACCTTCACCGCGACCTCGCTCGCGTAGTACTTCGCCATCGACAAGAAGGGCACGTACTCCTTGGTGTACTTCCCCTCGTCGGCCATCATCGCAGCTCGGTAGGTGAGCAGGCGCGCAGCCTCGATCTCGGTGGCGAGCTCGGCGATCTTCCATTGCATGCCCTGCATGTCCGCGATCGTGCGGCCGAACGCGGCGCGCTGCTTCACGTAGTCGACCGCGTACATCAGCGCACCCTCGGCGAGACCGATTCCCCGCGCCGCGACGATCGGCCGCATCGAGTTGAGGCCCAGCATCGCGAGCCGGAAGCCTCCGACCTCGCCGACGACGTTCGACGCGGGAACGCGCACGTCGTCCAGGAGGAGCTCGCCGGTGTCGACCCCCCGGACACCCATCTTGTCGTCGGTCCGGCCGACCGACACGCCCGGCGCGGAGCGTTCGACGATGAAACACGAGATGTCGTCGTGCTTGCGGGAGTCGGCCGGGCCGGTCTTGGCGAACACGCAGTACCAGTCGGCTTGCACCACGCCCGACATCCAGCACTTCGTGCCGTTCAGCACCCAGTCGTCGCCGTCGCGCACGGCCTTCGTGCGCATACCGACGACATCGCTGCCGGCCTGCGGTTCGGAAAGCCCGAAGCCCGCGCGCAGCTCGCCGGTCCCGATCGGCCGCACGTACTGCTGACGTTGCTCGTCGCTCCCCGCGATGAGGACGGGCCCGGTCGGGAGGCGCGTCAGCAGCAGCATCAGCGCCGCGGTGTTCGAGTACTTGGCGACCTCTTCGATCGCGATCGTGAGGCCGAGGATGCCGGCTCCCCCACCGCCGTACTCCTCGGGGATCACGAGGCCGAGCAGACCCGCGTCGCGGAAGACCTCGAAGACGTCCTGCGGGTAGGTGGCGTCGGTGTCGATCTCGCGGGCGCGCGGGGCGATCTTCTCCTGGGCCAGCTTGCGCACGGTCGCCTGGAGCTCGACGTACTCGGGCGCAAGATCGAACGACATCGAGGGGGCAGCCTACTTTCAGCCTTTCCGGCTATCCGTCGGCTATGGCCCCGGAGACCGGAGTGCGCGACCATGCTGGGACGCGGGCGGGCGCGAGGAGGACTGGTGGCGACCACGGATGATCGCGGCGGCGCCATCGACACGACGCGCCTCGACACCGCCGACGGCGACCACGAACGCCCCCGCCGGGTCCGCAGGGTGCTGGTGGGCACGGCGATCGTCGCGGTGCTGGTGTCCGGCGGTGCCGTCGCGGTCGCGGCCCGCCCCGACGGCTCGACGACGCGCGTGCGCACGACCTCGCCGTCGACAGTGCCCGCCGCGCCGGTGGTGCTCAAGGGCCGCACCAAGGCGACCGTGCCGCGCGCGAAACCGGCGCCGACGGTCGCGGTGACGACGGTGCCGAGCACTACGCCGCAGACACTCGTTGCCGTTCCACCGCCCGCGAGCGGGCCGGCCCGGACGATCGCGCCCCCGCCCCCGCCCCCGGCGCCTCCGCCGCCCGCGCCGACGACGGCCGCGCCGCCCAAGCAATACGGGGCGTCGGCGTTGACGTGGGACGCGCCGCCCTCGCTCGCGATCACCGCGGGCAAGACCGCAACGCTCACGGTCACCGCGCATAACCCGACCGACGGCACGGTGACGCTGCCGCATCCGTTGGCGTGCACGCCCCGGCTCGACCACGGCGAGATCTGCACCGAGATGGTGCAGCTGATCGGCTCCGGAAAGTCGGCGAGCGCGCGCTACACGATCGACGCGAGCGGGACCGCCAAGGGCCACTACACGCTGAAGATCGAAGGGGTCCTGACCGTCTCCGTGACCGTCACCTGACAAACCCGTCTCGAAGAATCTTCCGAAGAATCTTCGAAACGGGGCAACGGGTCAGGAGGCGCGTCGGCGCTGGCGAAGGATCCGGCGCCGTTCACGCGCCGTGTACCCGCCCCACACGCCCACCTTCTCCCGGGCGGCGAGCGCGTACTCGAGGCACGCCTCGCGCACGCTGCAGGTCTCGCAGACCGCCTTCGCGTCCTCGCCCGGATCCTCGTCGTCCGCGGGATAGAAGAGGGCCGGGTCCGCGCCCTTGCACCGTCCTCGTTCCCGCCAGGTCAACGCGCTCATTTCCCTTACCCTCCGTCGGCTCTACTCCGCCGCGACTCCCTCACAATCGGTCGACGCGATGGGCGAGTTGAGCCCTCCCGGGATGATGTTCGGCCAAGCCCCGGCCGGTCCGGTCAGGGCCCCGACCGGGCGCCGGGCCCGCCCCCGAAGGTGCGGGCAGTCGCCCGTACGATGCTCGGATGGTCGACGCCCCGCCGCGCCCCTTTCGGCGCCCGGGCTCCGCCTTCGTGCTGGCCGCCGCCGCCGCCGCTCCGGGCGTCATCCTGCATCTGGGAGGCCTGCACCCCGAGCCGGTCACGGCCGCGGTGACCTTCGGGCTGGCCGTCGTCGGCGCGGCCTTCATGCTCGCGTGGGCCGCGGAAGCCGCCCAGGTCGACATCTCGGCCGGCCTGGCCCTCGCGCTGCTGGCGCTGGTCGCAGTGCTGCCGGAGTACGCGGTGGACTTCGTGTTCACCTGGAAGGCGGGCAAGAACCCGGTCGAGTTCGCGCCCGACGCGCTGGCGAACATGACGGGCGGCAACCAGTTGCTGATCGGCGCGGGCTGGTCGCTCGTGGTACTGGTCGGCGCGTATCGCATCCGACAGTCGCGGCGCGGGCGCGCGCTGCGCAACGTGCGAGACGTGCCGGAATCCACCGAGGTCGAGCTCGGACGCAGCAACAGCGTTGCGATCGCGTTCTTGCTGATCGCCACCCTCTACGGCCTCACCTTGCCGTTGCACCGGACGCTCACGTTGATCGACGCGGCGATCCTCGTCACCATCTTCGTCGTCTACATCGTGCGCGTCGCGCGCGCGCCGGTCGGACAACCGCATCTCGTCGGTCCCGCGC
>JAUZEM010000130.1 GCA_030839005.1 Actinomycetota bacterium
GTCGTTCCTGCCGTCGAATTGGACGCAGCCGGCGCCGGTCGAGGCGCCGGTTCCGCCACTCGCCGTTGCGCGCCCGATCGCGGAGGTCGTACCGGTCGAAGAGCGACGCGCGTACGACATGCACAACGTTCTCGACGCGTTGGTCGACGACGGCTCCTTCTTCGAGGTGAAGCCGTTGTGGGCGCGCGAGATCATCGTCGGGTTCGCGCGCCTCGAAGGCGCACCGGTCGGGATCCTCGCCAACAATCCGAAGCATCTCGGAGGCGTGCTGTTCGTCGACTCGGCCGACAAAGCCGCGCGTTTCATCTGGCTGTGCGACGCGTTCAACGTGCCGCTGGTGTTTCTCGCGGACGTGCCGGGGTTCATGATCGGGTCGCAGGTGGAGCGCGCGGGGATCATTCGTCACGGCGCGAAGATGATCACCGCGGTGGCCGAGGCGACGGTTCCCAAGTTCTCGGTCATCGTGCGCAAGGCCTATGGTGCGGGCTTGTACGCGATGTGCGGGCCCGCGTTCGAGCCCGACGCCTGTCTCGCGCTGCCCACCGCGCAGATCGCGGTGATGGGTCCCGACCCGGCCGTGAACGCGGTGTTCTACAACCGGATCCATGCGATCGAGGATGCCGACGAGCGCGCCGCGTTCGTCGCGGCGCGCCGCAGCGAGTACGTGGAGGACGTCGACCTAGTGCACCTCGCGGCCGAGCTCGTGGTCGACGCGGTGGTACAGCCCGAGGATCTGCGCGCCGAGCTCGTTCGCCGGCTCGGTCTGGCCGCCGGCCGGGTCCGGGAGGACGTCGGCAAGCGCCACGGTGTCCCGCCAGTGTAGAGGGATACACTCTCTCGCTCACGGGCTGTGGCGCAGATTGGTAGCGCGCTTGACTGGGGGTCAAGAGGTCCCGGGTTCAAGTCCCGGCAGCCCGACTCATAAGTCCAGGTCAGAGGGATTCTTATGGAGTCTCCAGTTGTGCGCCTAAGGCGTCACCTAAGAATTGGAACGCCGGCCCGGTAGCAGCGGTCGGTGTCGTGGCGTCGGCGGTGCTCGTTCGCGTTGAGTGTTCCCCATACCCGTGAATAGCGCGAAGCGAAGGCCGCGCGCGCGAAGAAAGTTGGCGTGTCCGCGAAGAAATGTCCGGGCGCGGTGTCTGCGTTGCGGGAGCCGGCGACGAGAGACGCGTGACGCGCTCGTACAAAGCGCCGGGCCGGTACGAACGCGACCGCTGGTCATCGCGTGCCGGCGCCCACGCGGGGGATTGTGTGGGCGCCGGCTACGTGAGCAAGCCCTCGGATGGCGACGGCCTGCGTGGGAGACGATCAGTGGACGGAGTCCGCGGCCCGCAGGATTTCGCTGACGACGGTGTCCGGGTGCGAGTACATCGCGACGTGAGAAGACTTCATTTTGTCGATGTGGGAACCGGCACGCTCAGCCATGAACATCTGCGTCGCGGGAGGGATCGCCTTGTCTTCAGTGGTAACGAGGTACCAGGACGGGATCGTCTTCCAAGCCGGGACGCCCGACGCGCTGTCGAAGGCGGCCTGCGAGAACGGCCGTTGCGTCGCGAAGATCTCTTTCTGGACCTTCGGACTCACGTCCGCGGCGAATGCGGTTTGAACTCCCTGCTGGGTCAGATACAGGTCCGTCCGTTTGAGCCGTCGGGAAGCGGATACGGGCGGCCGATTGTCGTTTCGGGCCCGATCATGCTGCCCGGGAACTTGGTGATCAGCGTCGCGATCGAGTCGCCCTTGTCAAGAGCCCACCCCGTGACGTAGACGAGCGCCTTCACGTTCGGGACACCGACGGCCGCGTTGGTGATGACTGCGCCGCCGTAGGAATGCCCAACGAGGACAATCGGGCCGCTGATTGTTTGAAGCACGCTGTGGATGTACGCCGAATCGGAAGCGAGATCGCGCAGCGGGTTCGCCGGGGCAATGACCGGGTAGCCGCGGTCTTGCAGTTTGTCGATCACGGCGTTCCAACCGGACGAGTTGTCCCAGCCACCGTGCACGAGCACGATTGTCGGCTTCACTTGGTTGGTCGGGCACGGTCGGCTCGATGCGGAGGCCGCGGTTGCGAAGCTCAGGCCGGTTCCCAAGGCGAGCACCGTCGCGATGCCGCCGATTAGGGCCTTACGCTTGTGGATGCGTCGACGGATGAAGTTCATCATTGCATTTCTCCTCTGTTCCTTCGGGCGGTGATTGCGAGTCGAGTGTCGGACAGGACGGCAACGATGTCGTCCCGCGCCGCGCGTAGTGATCGAGAGCGAACGCGCGCTACGTGTACTGCTCCGCCACTGACCTGCACCGGAACACCCAGCGGAGGTCGTCGGCGCACGCCGGACAGCCGCGCATCGTGACTGTGACCTCGGCCGCGCGGCTGCAAAACACGCAGGGTGTCGGTCGTAGTGACCGCGCCGGACCCGCGGCGCGTAGGCCAGGACCGATCGACTACGCGATTGCCACGTCAGCGACTACGAGCTTCTGGGGACTCGCTCGTGGACCCGGTCCTTCATGCTTGGGATGCCGAGGAGATGCTTCGGCTTGCTCGAATAAAGGAGCCGATCATGAGTGATATTCGCAATGTCGTGCTGGTGCACGGCGGATTCGTTGACGGTTCGGGCTGGCAGGGCGTGTACGACCTGCTTGTGGCCGACGGGTTCAGCGTTCGCATCGTGCAGAACCCGACGCTGAGCCTCGAGGATGATGTCGCAGTGACGCGGCGGGCGATCGACGCTTGCGACGGCCCGGCCGTGTTGGTCGGGCACTCGTACGGCGGTGTCGTGATCACCGAGGCCGGCACCGACGAGAATGTCGCCGCCCTCGTGTACATCGCAGCGTTCGCTCCCGACAAAGCTGAGTCGGTCAACACGCTGATCGCCGATCCGCCCCCCGGCGCGCCGGTCCCGCCGATCCTCCCGCCCCAGGACGGATTCTTGTTCCTGGACCGCGAGAA
>JAUZEM010000137.1 GCA_030839005.1 Actinomycetota bacterium
ACCACTTGTGTGCGCACTGCCGCGAGATGTTCATCGATTCCGCGGCCGCCGCGACGGTCCACCCTTCTGCGATCCGCAAGCACAGCCGAAGCCGGCCCTCCGGAGTCAACGGAGCGTTAGCGTGCACGAGAGCCTCCTGGGTTGGTGTGTTGCCGTTGAACAGCTCCACACTCACCCGGGAGGCTCACTCACCGGTGGATGTCAACAACGTCCCTGGGAACAACAGCTAGCACCCGCGCTAGCTGACCTTCCAGGTTGGTTGTTCGGTCGCGCCTCCGGAGTTAATCGATGGCGCGGGCGTCTGCTTCGCGGAGGCGGTGCGCGGTACCCGCGAGCATCCTGCGGGCGAAGCCGGGCACCTCGTCGAGCAGTCCCTCGAACTCGTGCTGGCCGACAACAACCAACTCCATGTCGGTGTCGGCCACGACCGTCGCGTTGCGGGGAGCGTTCTCGAGGAGCGCCAGCTCACCGAACCCGCTACCGGGTCCGAGGGTCGCGATCCTGCGGCCCTGGCGGATCACGCGGGCCGTGCCGTCGAGGATCACGAAGAACTCGCGGCCCTGGTCGCCCTCGTTCACGATCGTCGTGCCGGCGGCGACCCGGCGGTGCTCCGACAAATGCGCCACCTTCTGGAGGTTCTTGCGCGAACAGGCGGCGAAAAGCGTGACCTGATGAAGGTGATCGACATATGCATCCGCGCGAGCCACGACCGAAAAGCTATCCGACGTTGTTCTCGGGAAACCGTACTGGGCAAACTGGTCGCCCGGATCGCGAACAGGGGGATGACATGACCGACACGTGGACGATGGTGGCGGAGACGCGCGCCGATCTCGCGAGCTACCTCGCGACGCTGACGCCCGAGCAATGGAACGCGCCGACCTTGTGCGACAAGTGGAAGGTCCGCGATGTCGTCGGTCATCTGGTCGAGGGCGCGAACAAGATCCCGATGGGCAAGTTGGTGGGCGGGATGCTGAAGAGCGGCTTCAACTTGAACAAGATGCTCGCCGCGACCGCGCTCGAAGAAGGCAAGCATTCGCCGGAGGAGTTGCTGAAAGCGATGCGCGACACGGTGTCGATGCGCAACACGCCGCCCATGACGAAACCCGAAGACCTGTTGGCCGACACTGTGATCCACACCCAGGACATCCGTCGCGCGCTCGACACGCCGGGCACGATTCCCGAAGCGCGCGTCCGTGCCGCGCTCGACTCGGCGAAGAACGCCGCGATCGTGGGCAGCAAGAAGCGCGTGGCCGGTCTGAAGCTCGTCGCGACCGACATGGAATGGACCTATGGCAACGGCCCGGAGGTACGCGGCACCGGTGAGGCGTTGTTGCTGGCGATGTGCGGCCGCACATCGGCGTACGACGAGCTCACCGGCGATGGCGTCGCCACCCTCCGACAGCGTTAGAACACCACCTGTGTACCGATTCGTGCGCGGCATAAGGCAGTGAAACTGTTGTCATCTGCCACTTTGGTCAATCCCAACACCAGCCGTGGCGCCGGCTGTTGCGTTCCTCGCGAGATAGTTGTAGGCAGCAGGTTCTTGGCCCAGGAGGGGCCGCGTGGAGCGGGGGATCGATATGCGAAGAATCCGATTGTTGGCTGTGCTCGCGTGCGTGAGCACTGTCTTGGGCGGCGTTGCCTCTGCCGGGACGGCGGCTGCGTCCGCGCCTCCGTCGAACGACACCATTACCGGCGCGACGGTCGTGCCGAGTCTGCCCTTCAGCAACACGGTTGACACGACCGGCGCGACCACCGGTCCGGCTGACGCGCAGGCGAACGCGTCCAACCCGAACTGCACCAACCCATTTGGTCCCACCCTGAACAAGTCCGTGTGGTACAAGTTCACGGCCGCAACCAATGGCGCGCTGGGCGTCGACGCGAGCGCCAGCAACTACACGGTCGGTGTCGGCATCGCGACGGGGACACCCGGGGCGCTCAATGTGTTGACCTGCGGGCTCGGTACGGCAGCAACTCCCACGGTCTCGGGAACGACGTACTGGATCAACGCGTCCGACCTGTTCGCCAACACCGGCGGAACGCTGCACATCACGTTCCTGGTCCCGCCGCCGCCGCCCACGCTCAACGTGACCGCGACCGGAGGAACCGTCGACCGCAGCGGCGCCGCGACGATCACGTTCGCCTATACCTGTACGCACGCGACCACCGTCGACGGACTGATCTCGCTGACCCAAACGGTCGGCCGGTTCTCGATCAGCGGCTCCAACTTCCTCTTCGATGTCGCGAACTGCGACGGCGCGTCGCACACCTGGTCGACGACCGTCGTGTCGACGAACGGGAAGTTCTCGGGCGGCAAGGCTGCACTCACCGCCGACATCGAGGTATGCGGCCGGTTGCTATGCGTCAGCGCGCCAGAACTGACACCAACACTCCAGCTACACAGGAACGGCTAATACTCCGGAAGGAGCCTTTCAGGCGACCTTCGCGCCGCGGAGGTGCTACTCGATCGGCACGACGGGCTTGGCATCGGCGTCGAGTTGGTGCAGGTACTCGCTGATGCCGTAGCCGACCGATCCGTTGTAGTGCCAGCGGGCGAGGCCCTCGTTCACGATCGTCGTGTTCGGCTTCACACCCGCAGTTCCGGGCGCGACGCGCAGGATCTCCGCGTCGAGCTCGTGTACGCGTCCGCGCTTGTCGGTGGCGTGCACGTGTGTCGCGGTGTGCGTCACGCCGTCGGGTGCGAGCTCGCTCGTCACTTTCCACTCGCGAATGCTCGAGTGCTCACCCTCGGTCCAGACCCAGCCGCGATGGAGATCACCGGCGTCGGTGCCGATCCGGATGCCGCCGAAATGGGTGTCGTCGCCGATGTTGATCGAGAACCAGCGCCACATCTTCGGGCCGCCCCAACGGCGCGGCCCCCACGACTTGTCACGGTTGCCGCGCGCGTCGACGAGCTCGTGGCGCGTCCCGTCGACGTCGATCCACCCCGTCCAACGGCCCGCCTGTTCGAGATGTCCCTTGCCGACCGTCGCGGCCGTCGCCGCGCTCGCGCCGCTCCCCGAACCCTGGCCGTCAACGCCGACCGCGGGGGTGAGCGCGTCGAACACGAGGTCGAGCGCGACTCGGTCGACGTCCGCGGTGAGCCGCCACGACTGCATCGGCGCGAGGCGTTCGTAGCGCACGCCGCCAACCGCGAGGTCGACGTCGGTCATCTCGTGCTGCGCGCGGGTCCCGTTGAAGTGCGCCAACTCGCCGCCGGGCATCCAAACCGCGAGCGAGACGTCGATGGTGCCTTCGTTCGGTCGGACCCCGATACGCGTGAACAAGCCCGCGTCGGCGACCGGGCAGTACGCGTTGAAGTAGTAACTCTCCGACCAAGCGAGGTCGCCCTCGACGGGATGGGCGAAGTCGTGGCGGGCGTCGAGAATCGGCATGGCTCGACGCTACGTCAGTTTCCCACCGATTTCACGAGCGACGCGTCGTTGAAGGTGACGAGGTACGCGCTTCCGTCAGGACGCCGGCCGATGCGCGTCACCGAGGCGACATCGAGCTGCATCCACCAGGTGCTCCGCTGGTCGACGCGCAGCGCGGCGCACACGGCGGCTTTGATCGGCGACACGTGACTGACCGCGATGACGAGATCGTCGGTGAGCACGTCGGCGCAAAAGGATGCGACCCGTGCGGCAACATCGCCGAGACGCTCGCCGCCGGGCGGTGCGAACTCGACGTCGTTCCGCCACGAGATCCAGTCGGCCGCCGGGACGTCGGTGAGCGCCAGGCCGTCCCACTCGCCGTAGTCGAGCTCGATCAGCCGGTCGTCGACCTCGACGGAGAGTCCGTGCGAAGCCGCGATCGCCGTCGCGGTCGCGTGCGCCCGTTGGAGCGGGCTGCTCAGCACTCGCGTCACCGGCGCCGACGCGTATCCCCGCGCCAGCGCGGCGGCCTGCCGCGCGCCGAGCGCGCTGAGCGGCGCGTCGATGCGTCCCTGTAACCGACCACCGCGATTCAGCTCGGTCTGACCGTGGCGTACGAACGCGATCACTTGCCCTTCCCCGCGATCGCCAGCCGGCCGTTTCGGAAGAGCGCACGGCGACGGGCCGCATCCGACAGCGCGAAGCGCGACCACGTCCACCACGCGGCCGCGGCGCCGAGCAGCTCCTCGATCACCACAACGGGCCACGCGCCGAAGAGCGGCGCGTCGGGCCGCTCCGCTCCGAATGCCGGCCACCAGAAGACCTCTTTGTGGGCCCAGGCCGCGCTCAGCACGAGCGCGGCGAACCAACCGATCGCGAGGCCGAGCGCGCGCCGGCGGCGGAGTCGGCGGCCCCGCCCCACGGTCGCGAGCATCGTCGCGACCAGTACCACGGTCGCCGCGAGCAGCGTGTGCGCGTAGGCCTGCGCACCGAACGGAAGGTCGATCAGCTCGGGCAGCAGGGCGCCGGCCGCGATCAGGCGGAAGTCGAGTCCCGGACTCTGGAACACGTTCCAGACGCCGAAGATCGCGCCGAAGACGAACCACAGGAGCATCAGGGCGTCACTGTGGTGGTGCCGGCGCGTCGAGCGCGGCGTTCACGAGCGCGTCGGCATCCACGTTCTCGGCGCGCGGCACGTGCCCAACGTCGACCTCGTCGTAGCCGGAGAGCAACTTGCGCGCCTCCTCGAACAGCGGCCGGAGGTGCGGCTGCCTCACCTTCCACGCGCCCTTCACCTGCTCGACGACGAGCTTCGAGTCGGCGCGTACGCGCGCGCGCCGGGCACGGAAGGGCGCGGCCGCTTCGAGCCCCGCGATGAGCGCCCGGTACTCGGCGACGTTGTTCGTCGTGATGCCGATGCGCGCGCTGACTACCGCAAGCCGACGCGGTGGGTCGGTCGACGGATCAAGGACGACTGCACCGATCGCGGACGGTCCGGGGTTGCCGCGCGAGCCGCCGTCGCAATAGATGACGACCTCGTCGAGTTGCGTCCCGGCGGGCGGCTCGAAGAGCGAATCCTGAGTCACGGCGTCACGGCGTCACGGCACGAGGATCGCGGCGCAGTTGTCGCAATACGAGACGACGTTCCCCGCGCCGCGCCGGATCTGCTCGGCTTCCGTCGACGGGATCGTGAGATGGCACGCCTGGCACGTCGTCCCGACGAGCCGGGCCGCGCCGGCCCCGCGGTTCCGGGCGCGCCGGCGTTCGTAGTCGCGCAGCAGCGACTCGGCGATCGGTTTGGCCAGATCGGCGCGCGCGGCGGCCTCGCGCGCGGTCTCGTCGTCGATCTCGATCTCGGTTTCGGAGATCTTGGCGCGCAACGCCGAAACCGTCGCCTCCAAGTCGCCGATCGTGGCCTCCAGCTTCGCGAGCTCTCCGTCGAGCGCCTCGCGCTTTTCCATGATCTCCAGCTCGTCGTCTTCGAGGTCGGAGCGACGGCGGAGCAGCATGTCGATGTCGGCCTGCATCGCCTGCAGCTCGCGCGGCGACGAGATGGTCCCCGAGTAGAGGCGCTTGTTCATCTCTTCGGCCCGCCCCCCTACGGCCTGCGCTTCGTCGTCGATGCGGCGCTCTTCCGCGTACACCACGCGATGGCGTTCACTGACGTCGGCGCGCTCGGCCTCGGCTCGGCGTAGCGCGCCGGCGCGCGCTTCCAGCTCGGCGCGCTCCGGCATTGCCTCACGCCGGTGGCGAAGCTGATCGAGTGTGGTGTCGCGCTCTTGCACCAACAAGAGCGCTTCGAGCTCTTCGAGGCTCACGTCACGGCGCCTTCGGCGGAGGCTTTTTCTTCCTCGCGGTCGTAACCGGTGGTCCCGCCGTCGCCGTCGCCGTCGCCGCCGACGTCGTCGGCGTCACGCTGGTGTCCGGAACCGATGTCGTGGTCGCCGGCCGGTACACCGGCCGGTAGCCGACCCTGCGGCCGAGCTCGGAGATGTAGCGCGAGGTGTACGGCGTCTTGTCCGGCGCCGCGAAGTCGAAGGGCGGGAGCGGCCCGGTGGCGTCGAGCATGAACTTCCGCCAGATCTGCGCGGGATACGTCGCACCGAAGACGCGGATCCCACCGACGTTCGTCATGGGGATCTCTCCGGAGGGGTTCCCCATCCACACCGCGGCCGTGTACTGGGGCGTGAAACCGACGAACCAGGCGTCCTGGTTGTGGTCGGTCGTGCCGGTCTTGCCCGCCGCGGGACGCGGGAAGCCGCCGAGCGTCTGACTGGCAGTCCCGTCGCGCAGGACGTGCTTCAGCATCCCCACCGCGGTGCGAGCGACCTGCTTGTCGAGCACGGGCTGCCCTGCTGCGGGCGCCTGATAGATCGTCTTGCCGTCACGGTCGACGATCTTCGTGATGAACGTCGCGCGCTTGAGCACGCCATCGTTGGGGAACACCGAATAGGCCTGCGCCATCTCGAGCGGGTGAACGCCGTTCGTGCCCAGCGTCGTCGACACGACCGGCTGGAAGTTCGCGGTGTTGATACCCATCGACCGGGCAGTCTGAAGGACGGCCTTCACGCCGTCGGTGCCGAAGTTGCTGGGGCCGAGCGACAGCTCGGTGCGCACCCACGCGCAGTTGTCGGAACGCGAGATCGCTTTGGTGAGCGAGATCGTGTCGCCGCCGCAGTCGTCGCTGCGACCGCCGATGTTGTAGAACGCCTGCTTGCCCGAACCCTGATTGATCCGCCAATTCAGCCGCGAGGTCGACACCGTGTCGTTCGGGGAGTAGCCGCGACTCAGCGCGGTCGCGAGCGTGAACACCTTGAATGACGATCCGGGCTGACGTCCGGGACCTTCGGTAGCCGGGTCGAACTGCATCTCCGCGAAGGTCCGGCCGTTCGCGATCGCCCGCACGCCGCCGTCGGCGTTGTCGATGACGACGAGCGACGCCGTGAACGGCGACTTCGGAAGGACGGTGTTGACGGCCACCGACGCCTCGAACTGGAGCGTGGGATCGTACGACGTGTAGATCTTCAAACCGCCGCGGAAGACCGCGTTCGCGCGCGCCTGCTGGGTCGCACCGAGCACCTCGCCGGGATCGCCCGCCGTCGTCTGGTCGTCGGCGAGCAGGACGTTCTTGACCTCGTCCATGTAGTAGTCGAGCGTCGCGGTGTGCGGATAGCTGACTGTCGTCGGCAACGGGACCGACTTCGAGAGCCGGGCCGCCGCGGCGGTTGCCTTTCCGTTGGACACCATCGCGTCGAGCACCTCGCTACGCCGGCGAGCGGCGGCACCGGGATGCTTGATCGGGTTCAAGGCCTCGGGCGACTGGATGAGCCCGGCAAGAAGCGCGGACTGGGCGAGGTCGAGCTTCGCCAGCGGGGTGAGGGGGAAGTACCGCTCGGCGGCCGCTTGCACGCCGTAGGCAGCGTTGCCGAAGTACACCAGGTTCAGGTAGTCCTCGAGGATCTGACTCTTCGTCAGCTGCTTTTCGAGCTCGATCGCGAGAATCGCTTCGCGGGCCTTCGTCGTCAGGTCGCGCTTGCGATTGACGCTGAACGTGTTCTTCACCAGCTGTTGCGTGATCGTCGATCCGCCCTGCGAGATGGCGCCCGCGTCGACGTTCTTGAACAACGCGCGGGTCGTTCCGGTCCAGTCGACACCGTGGTGCTCATAGAACTTGCGATCCTCGATCGAAATGACCGCGTCGATCAACACCTTCGGAATGTCCTTGAGCTTGACCGGCGAACGGTCCTCGGTCGCGAGGGTCGCCATCAGGTTGCCGTGGCGGTCGAACACGAGCGACCGGGCCGCGGGCGCCTTGATCGTGACCTCGAGATCACCGATCGGCGTCGTCGCGTGAGCCAGCGGCTCGGCCGCCGGCCCGAGCAGGGCGAGGGAGCCCGCGAGCGCGGCACCACCGACGGCTACCGTCACCAAGAACTTGAGGCAGAACGTGAAGGCCTTCACCGGTGCGACCAGGATGGCACACGGCGACCCGCGCCCCACGCTCGCCCGTCTCACTATTCTTGGGTCGACTCCACGCTCCGCTCCCCTGCGGTCGCTGCGCTGTCGTCTCACTCGTCGGACGGAACGAGCGGCGGAGGCGGCGCCGGGTCGTCGCGAGCGGCGGCGACCAGTGCCCGGACCTCCGCCACCGCCGCGTCGAGGTCGTCCCCCGCGAACTCCACCTCGGTCGCGCCCGACGGGTCGAGGAAGCAGAGCACGCCGCGCACGACTGGCTCACCCGTTGCGTCCGCCACCGCCAACGCGTACGCGGCGGCCTGAATCCGGTAACCGGTGACGCGCTCGGAACGCGTCTCCGTGTCGACCGCGTCGGTCTTGTAGTCGACAACCACGAGGCCGTCGTCGTCACGAAACACGAGGTCGACGTAACCCTCGAGCGTGATGCCGTCGAACGGGACGGCCACGTAGGTCTCGCGCCAATGGGAACGCGCGGCCGCTCGCCGCACGATCGGGCTCGCGACCGCGGCCCGCGTCAACGCGGCGATCGTCTCCTCGTGACCGATGACGCCCTCGGCCGCCGCTTGCGCGGCCGCGGTCGCCTCGACGTCGCGACCGGTGGCCAGCTCGATCGTCTGCAGCGTGGCGTGCACCGCGCGACCGATCGCGGTTCCGTAACGACCCTTGTTCCAGGGCGGCAGCTCGAGATCGCGACCGTCCTTGGCCAAGCCGGGGTCGTCGACCGGGTGCCTCCGGTCGACCGCCGAGACGTCGAGCCGGTGCGCGAGCGTCGTCGCCGACACGAACCCGCGCCGGTTCCCGCGCCGATGGGCGCGGTCGTATTCGGCCTGCCACTCGTCGGGGGCGAGGCCGGGCGCCGGTCCGGCGCCGATCGCGGCACCCGGGCCGGGATCGACGACGACGGAGTCGTCCGGGCCCGGCTCCGTCATGAAGCTCGTGTTCCGCGCCGCCTCCCAGAGCAGCTCGGCGTGCGTGCGGCGCGTGCTGTCGACCGCATCGAGATCGCGCGCGCGCCGATGCACCGAGACGACGAGGTGGTCGCGAGCCCGCGTGCACGCGACGTACAGCAGGCGCAGCTTCTCGTGGAAGCCCATTTGCTCGTCGATCGGCTTGTGCAGCTCGAAGTCGGCGGTCTGCACGCCGGGCGCGAACCTCACTTCGCAGCCACCGGCCGGCGGGAACAGCACCTGCACTCCCCGGCCCGACATCTGGGCCGCGGTGGTCATGCCCGAGCACACCACAATGGGGAACTCGAGGCCCTTGGCGCCGTGGATGGTCATGATCCGCACCGCGTCGTCGTCGGTCTCGGGCACGACGGCTTCGACGACCCGCGAGCCCTCGGCACCTTGGAGCTCGGCCCACGCGAGGTAGTCGCGCAGCGTCCCGCCGACGGCATCGGTGTAGGCGCGCGCCTGGTCGACGAGGAAGCGGACGCGACGCGCGACATCGCGGAAGCGCCCGGTCAGCGCGCCGACCTCGATGACCGAGCGTTCCCGCACGATCCGCTCGAGGAGCTCGCTCGGCGTCGACCACATACGGTCGGCGTGCAACTCGCCGAGGAAGCGGATCGCACCGGCGACGGGATCTTCGGCAGGGAGAGACGCGGGAGGGGGCGCAGCCAGGTCCCAGCGACCTCCGTGCTCGACCTTGAAGCGGAACAGATCGTCGTCGCCGCAACCGAACAATGACGACCGCAGCGCGACGACCAGCGACAGGGTGTCGCTCGGGTCGTCGATGGCCCGCAACGCAGTGAGGAGGTCGCGCACCTCGCGACTGCTGTAGACGAGCGAGCTCGTCTCCGCCCGGTACGGCACCCCGGCCGCGCCGAGCGCCTGCTCCAGATAACCGAGCGACGTGCGCGCCGGCAGCAGGATGCACACGTCGCCGAGCCGCGCCGGGCGCCACTCGCCGAGCTCCTTGTCGTACACCGGCCACTCCTGGGCGACCGCGGCGCGCGCGATCGTGGCGACGTCGGCCGCTTCGCGGACACGCAACTCTCCCGCGGTGATGCGCTCCTCGGTGTGAGGCTCGGCTCCGAGCAGCACTACCCCGCGATCATTCTCGGGCGGTACGCGCCGCGCCGCGTCGAGGGCGCGGTACTCGGGCTGGGAGTCGACGAATGGTTGGATGAGCTCGCCGAACACGTGATTGATCCACGCGAGCACCTGCGGTGCCGTCCGGAAGTTGCAGGTGAGAAAGCGCGGGGCCGGTTCGGCGAAGCGTTCGCTCGCGGCGAGAAACGTCGAGATGTCGGCGCGCCGGAACCGGTAGATCGACTGCTTGGGGTCGCCCACGAAGAACAGCCGGCCCGGGTCGACCACCATGTCAGTCCACGGCCGGTCGCCGTCGGCCGGATCGCCCGATCCGAGCAGCGCGGCCAGCTCGACCTGGATCGGATCGGTGTCCTGGAACTCGTCGATCAGGATCCGCCGGTACCGCTCGCGCAGACGTGTGCGCGCCCGCGCGCCGTGTTCCGGGTCGCGCAGCAGCGTGCGTGCGAGCACGAGCAGATCGTGGAAATCGAGCTCACCCGCGGCGCGCCGCTGGGCGACAGAGCGTTCGGTACAACGCGCGACCGCGGCAACCAGGCGCTTGATCGCGACGTCGAGCACCGCGTCGGTCATCGCCTTGCGCTGTTCGCCCAACTTGGCGATTCGTTCGCGCAGGCCGGCGATGTCTCCCCAGTTCTTCTTGTTCCCGGTGGTGCCGACCTTGAACGACGGCTTGTCGGAGCGCAGGAGCTCGATGCGTTCCGCGTCGTCGAACGCGGCGCGCAAGCGATTCCGGTAGTCCGCGAATTCGTCGAGGCGCGTCAGCATGGTGTCGGTGTCGGCCCGGCAGTCGGCGCTCGCGTCGCACACGGCGTCGAACTCCTCCAGCCATCCGTCGAGCGCCAGCGCGGGCAGCGGCGGCGGCTCGCCGATGCGATCGAGCAGGTCCCAGTTGTCGTCGAGCACCTCGGCCACCGAGTGGAGATGCCTCAGCTGTACATCGGCCGCGAGGAGGACGAGCACCGTGGACTCCAGCGCGGGGTCGTCGAGCAGCTCGTCGACGAACTCGTGCCAGCGCGCTTCGAACGCCAGGCGCGACGAGATCTCGTCGCGCACCTCGATGCGCGGCGGCAATCCGATCTCGATCGGGAATTCGATGAGGATGCGCTGCGCAAACGAGTGCAGGGTGCAGATCGCGGCCGCGTCGAGACCGTCGAGCGCGGACCCCCACCGGGCGCGCACGACGTCGGGCGCGAGGGCATCGTCGGCCCGCCGCCGAAGCTCGCGCCGGATGCGATCGCGCAGCTCGGCCGCGGCCTTTTCGGTAAAGGTGATGGCCGCGATCGCCGGCATTTGTACCGGAAGTTCGAGTACCGGAAGTTCGGCTACCGGAAGGTCGGGTCCGTCGGCGGTGACGAGGGCGACGACGCGGTCGACCAGCATGGCCGTCTTGCCGGTGCCCGCGCCCGCCTCGACGAACAGGGTCGCGCCGAGCTCGGCCCGGATGGCTTCGCGCGCCGGCGTATCGCCGGGGTCTTCGAAGAGGGCGAGCTGGTCGGTCACTCGTCGGCGTCCGCATCGGGTTCCGACAAGAGGCGCACGACCTCGAGCCCGGGCGCGCCGTGCTTGCGCTCCCACTCGCGCCAACGGTCGGTCGTCCCCATCCCGTCGGGATCGCAGAACGGGCATTGCACGAACGGGGTCGGCGCCGGCTCGGGCGGTCGCGCCGGGAACACGCCTTCCTCGATGCCTTCGACAATCGTTCGCACCGCCTGCTTGAAGACGCCGTCGACGTGGTCGTCGACGACATAGCCGATCGCGCGGTTGCGGCCCTTGCCGATGAACCAGTAGAACGCGTCGACCTCCGTGTCGGGCGTTCCGTACGCGCTGCGCGCCGCGTACGCGTACACCGGGAGCTGCAAGTGCGTCCCGGCCATCACCGGATTGTCGGAACCGAGCCCGGCGTAGGACGTCAACGATCCGGTCTTGTAGTCGATTACGACGAGGCGGTCGTCGGCGCGACGATCGACGCGATCCGCCTTGCCGCGCATGCGCACCACGCGCCCGCCGCCGAGCGGCACCTCGACCGCGCCGGCCGCGGCGCCGGGCATCCCGAACGCGAGCTCGGTCGCAAGCGTCCGGGCGAGGTCCTTGGCTCGGTACGCCTCGTCCGCGCCGAGGAACGCATCGAGGTCGTCGAGGATCACGCGCCGGACGCGCTCCCAGAACAAGCGGCGACCCGTCACCCCCCGAGCCTCGGCGTCGGCGAATTCCTCCTCCG
>JAUZEM010000189.1 GCA_030839005.1 Actinomycetota bacterium
TGCTCGTCGTCACGTGCGAAACACCCGATGCCCGCCGCCTCCGCTCGTGGGGCGCCGACGCCATCGTGCACCTCGACGGCGAGAACGTCGAAGAAGACGTCGCCCGGGCGGTCACGCAGCTGGTGCGCCGAGCGCAACCGTGGGCCATCCTCACCGGATCGACCGCCTGGGGCCGCGAGGTCGCGTCGCGGGTCGCCGCGCAGCTCGGCGCGGGCCTCACCGGCGACGCGGTCGACCTCGAGCGCGTCGACGATCGCCTCGTCGCGTGGAAACCCGCGTTCGGCGGCCAGCTGGTCGCCGCGATCCACTGCGCGTCGGTCGTGCAGATGGCGACCGTACGCCCGGGAATGTTGCCCATGCGGTCGACCCGCGAACCGGCCGACGACACCGACGACGCCGAGACCGCGAACATCGAGACCGTCTCGCTCGCACCTCGCGGTCGCATACGTGTCATCGCCCGCACGCGCGACGACGACCTCGACGTGCTGGCGGAGGCGCACACTGTCATCGGCGTCGGCGTCGGCGTTCCCCCCGACGCGTACGACGAGCTCGAGCCATTGCGCGCCCTCCTCGGCGCGCAGCTCGGCGCGACGCGCAAGGTCACCGACCGGGGCTGGCTCCCCCGCTCACGCCAGATCGGCCTCACCGGCCGATCGATCGCACCCCGCCTCTTCGTGAGCATCGGCGCGAGCGGCAAGTTCAACCACACGATCGGTCTGCGCGCGACCGCCACCGTCCTTGCGATCAACGCCGACGCGTCGGCACCCATCTTCGACGCGGCCGACGCCGGCATCGTCGGCGACTGGCGGGACGTGTTGCCGCTACTGGTCGAGCAGCTGCGCGCGGCGCGGGCGTAGACCCGATCAGGTCGTGGCGGGCTGCGGCCGCGGTGGGCGCCAGAACGTCGCCAGCAACAACACGGTGCCACCGACACCGATGACGAGCGCCCAAACCAAGCCCCACCAGTCGTGCAACACAAAGTCGATCTTGTCGTCGATCGACCACTGACCCGCGCCCAGGCACGCGATGGCGATGCATGCGACCGCGAGGTTCAGGACGTATTCGTAACCCTCGCCGGGCCGGAAGATGAAGAAGCCGTTCTTGCGGTGGTTGGTGATCAGGGCCACCAGCATCACGCCCGCGCACGCTCCCGCCGCGAGCGGTGTGAGCAGGCCGACGACGAGCCCCGCGCCGGCCGTGAGCTCCGTGCCGCTCGCGAGCCACGCGTGCAGCTTGCCGGGCTTCATGCCGAGGCTCTCGAACCATCGTCCCGTTCCGGCGATCTTCCCACCGCGGAACACGTGGTTGTAACCGTGCGCCATCATCGTTCCGCCCACCGCCACGCGCAGCAGGAGCAGACCGAGATTCATCTGGTCGACTGCCATGGGCGCGCACAGTAGTACGGTCGATACATGGCGACTTCGGATCTCGACGACGGCTACGACGCCTTCGAACAGTTCAACCGCAGCGCGGGAATGGGGATCGTCGACAACCCGTATCCGATGTTCGCACTGGTCCGTCCGCAGCACCCGATCAAACGCGAGGACGAGGGCGGTGCAGGCCTCGTCCCCGAAGGCGCCGACATCGAATTCATGCCCATCGACGGGAGCGTCGGTATTTTCACGGCCTACAGCTTCGAGGCCGTGCAACAGGTGCTGAAGGATGGCGAGACCTTCTCGTCCCAGGGCTACGCCGAGGTCATGGGCAAGGTGCTCGGCCATTCGATCCTCGAGATGGACGAGCCCGAGCACCATCTCTACCGCGGGCTCGTGCAGCAGGCCTTCAGCCGCAAGGCGATGGAGACGTGGGAGCGCGAGCTCGTGCGCGACGTCGTCGACGAGCACATCGACGCGTTCGTCGACCGCCCCACGAAGCGGGCCGATCTCGTGCGCGAGCTGACGTTCCCGTTCCCCGTCGTCGTCATCGCCCGCCTGCTCGGCCTGCCACGCGAAGACCTGCCGATGTTCCACCGGCGTGCGGTGGAGGTCATCAGCGCCGGCTTCGAGCTCGACCGCGCCGCGAAAGCCTCGCAGGCGTTGTTCGAGTACTTCTGCACGATCATCGCCGACCGCCGCGAACATCCTTCCGACGACGTCATCTCCGTACTCGTGCGCGCCGAGCTCGAGGGAATCCGTCTCACCGACGAGGAGATCTGCTCGTTCCTGCGTCTCCTGCTGCCGGCCGGCGCCGAGACCACGTACCGCTCGTCGTCGAACCTCTTGTACGGTTTGCTCGCCGATCCCGATCAGCTCGACGCGTTGCGCGCCGACCGCGCGTTGATGCCGCAAGCGATCGAGGAAGGCTTGCGGTGGGAGGCGCCGCTCATCGGGATCCTGCGCACGGCCACCCGTGACACCGAGGTCGAAGGCGTGTTCGTTCCCGCGGGTTCGATGATCGCCGTGAACATCGGATCCGCGAACCACGACGAGAAAGTCTGGGAGCGTCCGGAGGAGTTCGACATCCTCCGCCCGCCGCGCCAGCACCTTGCCTTCGCGTGGGGGCCGCACATGTGCCTCGGCCTCCACCTCGCGCGGATGGAAACGCGCGTGGTGCTCTCGCAGGTGCTCGATCGGCTCCCGGGTCTGCGTACCGATCCCGAGGCCGAGCCCGCAGCCATTTCCGGTGCGATCTTCCGCGCGCCTGCCGCGCTGCCCGTCGTCTGGGACTGAGCGGGAAACGAGATGGCGCGCAACGTTCTGGGCGGCGAGCTCGAACCGTGCAGCTTCGACCCGCTGACCGGATTCATGCGCGACGGTTGCTGCAACTCGCACGGCGAAGATGCCGGCGTGCACCTCGTGTGCGCCGAGATGACCGAAGCGTTTCTCGCCTTCTCCTTCCGGCAGGGCAACGACCTCACGACCCCCGTTCCCGAATACGGCTTCGACGGCCTGAAGCCGGGCGACCGGTGGTGCTTGTGCGCCTCGCGCTGGCAGGAGGCGTTCGAGGCGGGTGCGGCGCCGCCCGTCCACCTCGCCGCGACGCATGCCCGCGCGATCGAATGGTGCTCGCTCGAGGCGCTGACGGCTCACGCCGCCGACACGTGACGGCCGGGTACCCACGGCCGTACACTGACACCGACGTCAGGTTCCAGTTTCCGAGGGGGAACCCATGCAGCTCGAAGACCTCATCTTGGTCAGCGTCGACGACCACGCCGTCGAGCCCCCCGACCTGTTCGAGGGCCGCCTGCCGCAGAAGTACGCGGAGATCGCGCCAAAGCTGGTGCGCAAGGAGAGCGGCATTGATGTGTGGCAGTTCATGGGCGCCGAGCT
>JAUZEM010000259.1 GCA_030839005.1 Actinomycetota bacterium
TCAGCCTCCGCACTGTCGAGGCACACCGGGCGCACCTGCAACGAAAGCTCAACCGCCATACGCGAGCCGAGCTCGTCGAGTACGTGCGAAAAGTGGGTCTCGTCGAATTCGACGGCCCGTGAGACCCCGACCCGCACGGAGCGCGCACGTGCGGTCCTCCCGCTGCGCTCGGGTGGGAACGGCGTGAACCGGAGCGGTGTCGCAACAGCAGGTGACGTGCGCGCTGACGCACCCACGGTGGATGCGGTCACGGCGACCAGCTGAAATGCGGGAAAATACCATCTTGTTCGGTCCGGCTCACGCCGAGGACAGCCCCATGGACAAAGATCTCCAGGCAATGATCGACGAGGCCAGCGTCGCCTACGCCGAGACGGAACGAGGCCGGGAGGGCGAGAAAGACCGACGCCACCAGCCACCGTTGTGGGATTGGCGAGCGAATCGTGAGGAACGCCGACGGCGGCAGCCCGAATCACCTGCCCGTCCGTGACTTCCCACTCGCTCGTAACGGCCTGACCAGCGCGCGCAACGCGTCCTCAGGGTCAGCGTCGATCTTCGTCCGTTCGTCGCGACCGGCCGAACGGTCCGCGCGGGCCGACTCTCGCGGCGCACGCGTTCAACGCCGGGCTGGTCGACGAGTGCCAGCTCTTCATTTATCCGGTGCTCGTCGGTGAAGGAAAGCCCGCATTCCCCAGCGACGCCCGCGTCCAGTTGGACCTGCTGGAGGAGCACCGTCGGCAACGGTGTCGTGAACCTCCGCTACCGCATCCAGAGCTGACCCTCCAGTCGGAGGCGCACCGGCGCACGACTCGGCCAGTCGAGCAAAATAGTTCAGAAAACCCAATCAAATAGTGTGTATTGCGTAGAGATCCGACAGGATGGTCGGATGTCTGAACCGCGCCAAATCGCCCCCGCTACCGGAAGACTCGGTGTGTTGCTGCCCGGACTCGGGGCCGTCGCGTCGACCGTCATCGCCGGGGTGATGACCGCGCGGCGGTCGGGCGAAGCGCCGATCGGGTCGGTCTCGCAGATGGCCCACATCCGTCTCGGCAGCCGCGGCGACGGGCGCAACCCGCTCATCCGCGACTTCGTGCCGCTCGCCTCGCTCGACGACCTGGTGTTCGGCGGCTGGGATCCCATTTCGGCCAACGCTCTCGAAGCGGCGCGTACCGCGGGCGTTCTCGAGGAACGCGATCTGGCGCCGATCAGCAGCGATATGGAAGGCATCGTCGCCATGGACGCGGTCTTCGACCGTGACTGGGTCTCGCGCCTCGACGGGTTCCGGGTGAAGACGGGCGCCAACAAGATGGAGCTGGCCGAGGCGCTGATGGCCGACGTCGAGAGCTTCCGATCCGAGAACGGCTGCGACCGACTCGTGATGGTGTGGTGCGGATCGACCGAGGCCTATCGCGAGCCGGGCGCGGTGCACCAGAGCATCGAAACGTTCGAGCAGGGCCTCGAGGACAGCCATATCGAGATCAGCCCGAGCCAGATCTACGCGTACGCCGCGCTCCAGAGCCGGGTGCCCTATGCCAATGGCGCACCGAACTTGAGCTGCGATCTCCCGTGCATGATCGAACTGGCCGAGCGCAACGGCGTGCCGATCGGCGGCAAGGACTTCAAGACCGGTCAGACGCTGATGAAGACGATCCTGGCGCCCGGTTTCAAGAGCCGCATGCTCGGCCTGAACGGCTGGTACTCGACCAACATCCTGGGCAACCGCGACGGCGAGGTGCTCGACGACCCCGAGAACTTCAAGTCGAAGGAAGTGTCCAAGCTCGGTGTGCTCGACACCATTCTCCAGCCCGAGGAGTACCCGCAGCTCTACGGCGACATCTCCCACGTCGTGCGCATCAACTACTACCCGCCCCGCGGCGACAACAAAGAGGGCTGGGACAACATCGACATCTTCGGGTGGATGGGTTACCCGATGCAGATCAAGGTCGACTTCCTGTGCCGCGACTCGATACTCGCCGCGCCACTCGTGCTCGACCTCGCGCTGTTCTTCGACCTCGCGGCCCGCGCCGGCGAGAAGGGCGTGCAGGAGTGGCTCAGCTTCTACTTCAAGTCGCCCCAGACAGCCGACCCCGCACTGCCGCCCGAGCACGACATCTTCATCCAGCAGACCAAGCTCAAGAACACGTTGCGCGTGTGGATGGGCGAAGCCCCAGTCACCCACAGCGAAGCCGGCTAACTCCCGGCTAACTCGCGGTTAGGCCTCTCGAGTCTTGCGAGGTCGCAGGCGACTGTTGTTCGTCGGCCCGCTGTTCGTCCGAGCACTTGCCGCGGTCGGCCGGCGCGGAAGTTCGAGCCGCTTAGATGCTCGGCGTAGGAGCCCGGCGCGCCTTGAACGCGTGAACGCGCGCCACGGGGCGCTGCGGCAGAAGGCCTTCTCGACCCGCGACATCGTCGGCACGTGCCGAGGGTAGGCGCCGTCGCTCTGCTCTTCGACGACTCGCGTTCACGCTTTCGACTTGTCGAGGTAGAGGAGCAGCTTGTGCGCCGCGAGCATGACCTCGGTGTGCTCCCACTCGGCGGCCCGGTAGTAACAGGCGATCAAGCCCATGCGGTGCAGGCGGCGGAAGTCACCGAACACGAAGGCATAGCGGGCCTTGGTCTCGTCGGGCGCGCCGTCGGTGAGCGCGAGGTGCCAGGTCGCGTATTCCTTCCAACCGTGTGCCTCGAGGAAGGCGTTCTGCTCGGCCGCGCGTGGCTGAACGTCGGCCCACCGGGTGCGCACCCTGTACTGGTGGGCGTCGATCAGTTCACGAGCCTTGGCGACCCCCCGCTTGTTCACCCGATAGACGGCCATGGGTTCAGTCTTGCCCAAGGCTGTCCAACGCTCGACGCGACCGCGCCATCGGTCAGTGGGGCAACGGTGCGCCCGAAGTCACTCGGCGCGAGCCATCGTTTCCGTTCGACGCACAGATCACGCAGCAACGCGATGTGCGTCGGCGGTCCACCGAACCCGAGGCATCCGATCCGGCCCCAGTGGCGCACGACCTCGAGGAGAGTCGCAGTCGGGATGGATGACCGATTGTCTTTACACGCGCCCACTAGTGCAACGTCTGGTCACAACGCAGCGGGTTGAAAGAGCTCGATCGGGTTGCCGGCCGGGTCGTCGAAGAGGATCTGCGAGCCGCCGGGTCCCTTCACGATGTCATTGCGGAACGTCAGTCCTTCGGCGCGGAGTCGCGCGACTTCGGTGGAAATGTCGTCGACGATCAGGTGAATCCGGTTCCATCCGCCCGGGCGGGGCTGCCGACCGTCGGGCATCGGTCGCCCGGCCGAGCTCGCCGGGCCACTCAGCAACAGACGCAGATTGCCGCGCTTGACGTCGGCGAATGCCGGAATAGCGCTGCTCAGGAGCTCGAACCCGAGATACGTCGTGTAGAAGCCGATCGCAGCCTCCACGTCATCGACCATGTAGCGGACGCTGACGATGTTGTCTTGCACAGTCATTTCACCTCCTGAATCGTTGCCTCGATGAGTTGGACAAGGAAGCGGGTTCGCGTCGCGAGTTCCGCGGCCGTGCGTTGGAAAGCCGGATACGTCGCACGGTTGGAGCCTCGGTCAGCCGAAGGGTCCGCGATGCTCCAATGGATGGACTCGGACGGCCCGTCGAACTCGGGGCAGATCTCACGCACGCGGTCACACAGCGTCACAACGAAGTCGAAGCGTTCATTGATGAATTCGTCCAAATGCTTGGTGCGGCGCCCTTCGATGTCGATGCCGCGCTCGCGCATCGCGCGCACCGCATTGGGGTGCAAGCGGGACGGGTGACTCCCGGCGCTGAAGGCATCGACGGTGTTGTTCGTTTGGTGTTGCAGGAGCGCTTCCGCCATCTGCGATCGCGCTCCGTTTCCCGTGCAGAGGAACAGCACGCGCGCGGGCACCGACAATGGCTGGGTGCGCCCGGCCGGCCGGCGCGGAGTCAGCGCCAGCCCGGGATGCAGCGCCCGGCCGGTCGCACCAAGGAGTTCCTCACAGCGGGCGAGGTTCGCCGTGTAGAACGCGTCTCGCCGATCTGCTGAGCTGCGGCGCATCGAAACCAACTGATCCGAACGCAGCCGGCCCAAGTGGTACGAGACGAGGCTTTGTGCCTCGCCAACGGCCCCGACCAGTTCCCGAACCTGCCGGTCACTTCTGGCGAGCTCGCTGAGCAGGCGCCAACGAACGGGATGACTTGCGAGTTGCAGAAATCCCGGAGGGCGAGACGGAGACAGCTGACCCACGCGGTCTACGGTACATCAAGCCGATTTGATCGATCAAGCTGGTTTGATTCGTCGCGTTCAGCGGGGGACGAGCTCGAGCGCGCCCATTTCGGTGATCGCGCTCGAAGCGCGGTGGGCCATCTCGCGTACGAGCGCCGCGGCGCGGGGGTCGGTGAGATCGAGAGCCATCACCTGGACCGGGTAGACGAGGCAGAACAGCAATGTTCGGCGGACGTCGAGCCAGAACTGGTCCTCGGGGTAGCTGATGCCGGCGTCCGCGAGCGCGCCGAGGTACGTCCCGACCAGCTCGTCGAGATACAGACGTCGGTCGGGTGCGGAGAGGCTCTGGCTCACGAAGTAGGCGAAGTCGTAACCGCCGACGCCTTTGAACGTGACCTGCCAGTCCAGCGCGGTCACGGCGCGTGCGTGGTCGAAGAACAGGTTGTCGAGCCGGTAGTCCCCGTGTGTCACGGTGATGGCATGTCCTTCGGGAACGCTCAAAAGGTCGCGTGCCGCGCCGGGAAGCCACTCGCCGACGGCCTTGATGTCGGTGCTGAGCTCGTCGCCGATGAACTCGACGAACGGTTCCCAGTAGCTCGCGAAGCCCTTTACGACGCCCTCCGGAATCGGCGCATCGGAACCGAACGGAAGCCAGGCGAGCTCGTCGGTTGCGAATCGGGCATCGTTCCAGAACGCGGCGTGATGCCGTGCGAGGGCCGCGACCGCAGCGAGCGCGTCGTCGCGTGCGCAGCCCGCGATCTGATCGGCGGCTCGGAGGTGACCGACGTCCTGCATCACGAGCACGAAGTCATCGGTGTCGAGGTCGTGGTCGGCGAAATAGACCTCCGGTGTTCGTAGCGGGGTCTCCGCGGCGAGCTCGCGGTAGAACGCAACTTCCTTCTCGTAGAAGCGGTACGCCACGGCGACTTGACGCGTCGCGTCGATGAGTACCGGCAACTTGACGATCACCGTCGAAGGCGCGGCGTGGTCGCCGTCGCCGTCGTATTCGACCGTGAGCCGGTACAGCAGTCCCATCAGGCCAACACCGGTGCCGATCGTCTCCACCGAGAACGACCGAACCTCGACACCCTGGGGCAACCGTGACGCCAACGCGGCGGCCAACCATGACGCATCGATGTCACCGATCGCGATCGGCATCGACAACGAACGATCAAAACGCGGTGAACCGTCGATGTCCGGCATCGGTCCCCCCAAAACGACGGCACGCTG
>JAUZEM010000215.1 GCA_030839005.1 Actinomycetota bacterium
ATCGCGCACGTGTTCTTCAACGTTGCCGTGGTGGTGCGAACCGTCGGCGGGTTCTGGGCGAACCTCGATCCCCGTCGGGAGGAGGCGGCACGCATGCTCGGCGCCTCGCGCCGGCGAGCGTTCTGGCACGTGACACTGCCGTTGCTCGCGCCCTCGATCATCGCGGCGGCCTCGATCGTGTTCTTGTTCACGTTCACGTCGTTCGGCGTCGCGCTGCTGCTCGCCGGTCCCGCGCACGCGACCCTCGAGGTCGAGATCTACCGCCAGGCGATCGACGTCCCCGATCTCCAGACCGCCGCGGCGCTCGCGCTCGTGCAGATTGTCGCAGTGCTCGCGGTGGTGTTCGCGCTCGCGCGCGCACAGGAACGGCGCGCGGTTGCGCAGCGACTGGTCGGCGTGGCCGACGCGGCTCGCCGCCCACGGGGACGGGAGCGGCTAGTGGTCGGCGGGATCCTCGGTTGCACGATTCTGTTCCTCGGCACCCCTCTGGCCGTGTTGGTGTGGCGATCGCTGCACGCCGGCGGGCGGTGGAGCATCGGGTCGTACCGGGCCCTCGGCACGAGCGCGTCGACGAGCACGCTCTTCGTCTCCCCCTGGGCCGCGGTACGCAACTCGGTGGAGTTCGCCGCGATCGCGACCGCGATCGCGCTGGTCGTGGGCGGCCTGGCGTCGGCGGCGATCGCGGCCCGACCGGGTCGGGCGACTCGCACGATGGATGCATTCCTGATGCTCCCGCTCGGAACGTCGGCCGTGACCGTCGGGTTCGGCTTCCTGCTTGCGTCCGAACGTGCGCCGCGCGGCATCGCGACATCGCCGCTGCTCGTCCCGATCGCCCACGCAGTCGTTGCGGTCCCCTTCGTCGTGCGCGCGGTCGTGCCCGTGTTGCGAAGCATCGATCCACGGCTTCGGGACGCGGCGACGATGCTCGGCGCCGGGCCGCGACGCGTCTGGCGCGAAGTCGACCTTCCGATCGTGGCGCGCGCGTTCGCGGTCGCGGCCGGGTTCTGCGCCGCGGTGTCGTTGGGGGAGTTCGGCGCGACCTTGTTCATCGCCCGCCCCGATTGGCCGACCGTGCCGATCGCGATCCAGCGCTTCTTAGGGAAGCCCGGCCAGATCTATTTCGACCAGGCGCTCGCGATGTCGGTGATCCTGATGGTGTTGACCGGTGTCGTCATCTTCGCGATCGAGCGCGCGCGCGTGCGCGAGCTCGGAGAGCTGTAGATGCTCCGGGTCGAGGGCGCAGTCGTGCAGTTCGGTGATCGCACGGCCCTCGATCGCGTCGACCTCTCGCTCGGGGCGCGCGAGACGATCGCGGTCCTGGGACCGAGCGGATCCGGCAAGACGACGCTGCTGCGCGCGGTCGCCGGACTCCAGCGTCTCAGCGGAGGATGCATTCGCTGGGACGGCGACGATCTGGCCGGCGTCGCCGCGCACGAACGGCACTTCGGGCTGATGTTCCAGGAGTACGCGCTGTTCCCGCACCGCGACGTTGCAGGAAACGTCGAGTTCGGGCTGCGAATGACGTCGAGCGACCGTGCCGCGCGCGCCCGGAGGGTCGACGAGGTGCTCGAGCTGGTCGGGCTCGCGGATCTACGCGCCCGCCGGGTGGCCTCGCTCTCGGGAGGGGAGCAGCAGCGGGTCGCGCTGGCGCGTGCCCTGGCGGTCTCGCCGCGGCTCCTCATGCTCGACGAACCGCTGGGCGCGCTCGACCGGGTCTGGCGGCGGCGCCTACTCACGGAGATCCGGGCGATCCTCGACCGGGCCGGGCTTCCGGCGTTGTACGTCACGCACGACCACGAGGAGGCGTTCGCGATCGCGACTCGTGTCGCGATCATGCGCGACGGCCGCGTCGTTCAGGTTGGCGCACCGGCGGACGTGTGGCGAGCGCCGGTCGACGCGTGGACGGCGAGCTTTCTCGGCTTCGGCCCGGTCGCCGCCGCCGAGGTCCGCAACGGCCTGGCGCACACGCCGTGGGGACCGATCCGAACTCGCGCCGATACGCAACCGGGCGCGGTCGAGACCGTCGTGCGGCCGGACGGCCCCCGCATCGATGATGCCGGCCCGATTCACGCAACGGTCGTTCGCGCGATGTTCACGGGCATGCGCGTCGAGCTCGCGGTCGTTTCCGAGTCCGGCCCGCCCCTGACCGTCGTCGTCGCGCCGCATGACGCGCCCGCGGTCGGCGACCGGGTGCGCCTCTCGATCGATCCGGACGCGCTTCTCGTCTATCCCAGTTCTCCCGGTCGGGCAGACTGACATTTCCATCGGGCAGACTCACAGGCCATGGCGACCAAGGCGGCGGTCGAGGAGGGCGCGCGGGTGCTCGCGCGCCGAGACCGCGTGCTTGCGCGCATGCTGCGCGAACACGGTGTCCCCGAGCTCCATCGTCGGCGCCCGCGTCGACCGCACTTCGCCGAGCTCGCGCGGATGATCTGCTACCAGCAGCTCGCGGGCCGGGCCGCGGCCGCGATCCACGGCCGCTTCGAGGCGCTGTTCGACGGACCGCCGGCACCCGGTGCCGTGCTCGCGCTGCCCTTCGAGACCCTACGGAGCGTGGGTCTGTCGACCGCGAAGGCGACCTCGATCCGCGACCTTTCCGAGAAGGTCGAAGCCGGTCTCGTGGCGCTCGACCGCGTCGCGCGACTGCCCGACGACGAGGTCGTACGCGAGCTCGTCCTCGTGCGCGGGATCGGCGAGTGGACCGCGCACATGTTCCTGATGTTCCAGATGGGACGGCTCGACGTGTGGCCGACCCTCGACTTCGGCGTGCGTAGCGGCTTCGCCCGTATGTACCGGCTCGACGCGACGCCGACACCGAAGCAGCTCGCGTCGGAGGGGGAGCGGTTCCGGCCGTACCGTTCACTGGTCGCCTGGTACTGCTGGCGGGCCGCCGACACCGTCACGCCCGACTAAGAGCGTCAAGTCGGGCGGCAATCCGTCGATGAGCGTGCGATGGAGCGATTCCGCGGTCAGCTACGCAGGGGCCGGGCGTGGCTCGGCTGCGCGGGGCTGCTCGGTTTCGCGGCGCTGTGCGTCGGCGCACTCGTGCTCGGCGGCCCGCCGGGAGAATCGCGGCCGGTGAGGCTGACGACGAGTCACCCGAAATCCGCACCGACCACGGTGGCCACGTCGATCCGTACCGCATCGACGACGACGAAGGCGACGACCACCACCACTCCCGCCGTGACGAGTGTCCCGCCCGCGCCGGCCTCCACAGTTGCCCCGACGACCACGGCGGCTACGACCTCCACCACAACGGCGAGGGCTCCCGCCGAGACGACGACGATTGCCTCGACCGCTCCGCGTCACGTTCCGACGCCGACGACGCGACCGCGGTCGCCGTCCACGACGGTCGGCGCGGTCACCTCGACGACGACAACGACCGCGCCGTCGACACCGCCGACCTGATCACGCTTCCGAGCGCCGCGAGCGAAAGCCGATCGGACGTCGATCGAGGCTTTGCACCGACGCGACGCTCGAACGGGCGATCTCGTCGATCAGCCCGGCGCGCATTGCCTCGTGCGCGTCGAGGACGCGTCCCTCACGCATCGCGTCGGCGATCCAGGTCGGTGGCCGACCGGTCGCGTCCGCGACACGGGCGCAGAATCGCTGCCGGTCGCCGTCGCGCTGTGCGGCCCACGCCGCGACGTCGTCGGCGCGCCCGGCGAACCTGTTTTCGGGCTCACGGAAACGGATACGAGCGTGCGGAATCGCGAGGCGCCGCGCGGCTACGGCGAGCACGCCGAGGGCGGGGCCTTCGGCGCGCCCGATGCAGGTCGCATGCACCGGTACGCCGAGCAGATCGATGACATCGATCACTGTGAACGCGGCGGCCAAGGTTCCATCAGCACTGTTGAGAAGGAGACGGACCGCGAGATCGCCGCACGCGTCGAGGGTCATGAGCTCGGTTGCAACCCCGCCCGCGAGGGCATCGTCGAGATCGCCGTTCACGAGTACGACTCGCTGCTCGAACATGCGCGCACGCATAAGGTCGGGCCACCCGCCGTCCTGTTCGCGCCGTGCGTTGGTTGGCATCATCGCCGGCCCCCCTGCGATCCCTTCAGCTTCCAATCGAGTTGCTGACCGAGTGCGGCTGCGTAGCGCTC
>JAUZEM010000240.1 GCA_030839005.1 Actinomycetota bacterium
CGAGGTCGAAGATGCACGCGGCGGGGACGATCGGCACGGGCCCGGCCGCCGTCACGTATCCCTCGCCGCGCTCGGCGAGGTACTGCATCACGCCGTCGGCGGCGGCGAGCCCGAAGGCGGAGCCGCCTGCGAGAACGATCGCGTCGATGCGCGTGACGGTCCGAGAGGGATCGAGCAGATCCGTCTCTCGGGTCGCGGGAGCGCCTCCACGCACCTCCCCCGAACCGACCGAGCCCGAGGCGAACAACATGACGGTGACGCCCGTGCCGTCCCGGGTGGCATGCCCGACGCGTACTCCGGGAACCGCGAAGCTCGACACGGGGGAATCGTCGCGCGTGCGACCTGGTCAGGTCGCCACGCCGCGCACGTCGCGAGCGAAGTCGACGATCAGCCGGTCGAGCTCGTCGGTGCGCTCGAGCATCAGCATGTGACCGCCGTCGCGCAGCAGCTCGAGGCGGGCGCCGGGGATGAGCTTCGCGATGCGCCGGGCCTCGAACGGCGGCGTCAGGACGTCGGCCGTCCCGACGACGACGAGCGTCGGGATGCGCACGTTCGGGAGCTCCCGGGTGAGATCGAGACCGACGAGAACACGCGGCGCGTCGCGCCGCGTCTCCGGCGGGCACTCGCTCATCATCTTGCGCACGAGATCGACATGACTCGGATGCGGGTTCTTGCCGAAGCCGACGCGGGCGGCGAGGAATCCCAGATTCGGCGCGTCCCACAGCCATTGTGCGTTGGGGGTCCGCCTCGAGATCTTCTCGAGCCGCGCTTTCGTTCGGGTCGAGCGCGACCCGAACGGGGTGTACGCGAGCGTCGAGAGCAACACGATGCCGGCCACGCGCTCGGCCGCGATGTGCGGAAAGCGCGTCACGAACGACTGCACCGCGACGCCGCCGATCGAGTGACCGACGAGCACGGCCCCGTGCAGGTCGAGACCTTCGAGGACGGTCTTGACGTCGCGACCCAGGTTCTCCAGCGTGTGACCTTCTCGTCCCAGCACCGAGCGACCGTGACCGCGATGGTCGAAGGCGATCGCGCGGAAACCCTCCTTCGGAAGCTCCTCGAGCTGATGGAACCAGGTGCGCACCGACAGTGTGACGCCGTGCGAGAGGACAATCGGCGGATCGAGCTCATTGCCGCGCTCGACGACGTAGATCGTGCCGCGGTCGTGCGTGTCGAGCCGGTGATCGAGGTACGTGTCGGCCTCGAGGGCACGACGCGCGTCGCCGTCGTGTGCGCGTCGCATCCGGGTCGCCGCGAGGCGTTGCGCACCGTAGGCGAGCCCGGCCACACCGCCGAGCGTCCCGGCGGCGATCCCGACCCGCCGCACGAGGCTCAGGAGTACCTCCGGGGAACGCGCGGGCCAACTCCACAGACAACTGTGTACGCAATCGTTTGCATCCGGGCGGCCCAATCATCCGCGCTGATCCGAACGCCCCCCTGGCTTCCGATCAGGACGACCTCGTCGCCCACCTCGACGGCCTGGTCGCCGACATCGACCATGAGCTGGTCCATCGTCACCGTTCCCGCAATCGGGTGGCGACGACCACCGATCAATACTCCGCCGCCGCGTTCGGAGAGCTCGCGCGGCACGCCGTCGGCATAGCCGATCGGCACGGTCGCGACGCGCGTGGGCTTTGACGTCTCGTAACGCAGACCGTACGAGAGACGAGCGCCGGCGGGAAGCGATTGCACGTACGACACGCGCGCCTTCACCGCCATCGCGGGAACCAGATCGACCGCGCCCGCGAGCGCGGGCGAGGGCGCGAGCCCGTAGATGCCGATCCCGATGCGCACCATGTCGTAGCGCGCGTCCGGCAAGACGAGGGCACCCGCGGTGTTGCACGCGTGCACTACGCCGGTCGGGAGGTGCCGGGCCCGGATCTTCGCCAATACGCGTTCGAACGTACGCTGCTGCGCGTCGGTGTAGTCGTTCCCCGGCTCGTCGGCGACGGCAAAATGCGTGCACACCCCGGCGAGTCGCAGCTCCGGGCGATTGACCACGTGCGCCGCCAGCTCGACCGCGTCGACGGGATCGCACCCGACCCGGTGCATCCCGGTGTCGACCTTGAGATGGACTTCGACGGGCGCGTGCGCACCCTGCACGGATACTGCTTTGGCGAGGGCGTCGATTCCGGTCGCCGTGTACACGACCGGGGTGAGGCGATGCGTGACGACCGTCTCGGCCGCGGCCGGCACGGGCTCCGACAGCACGAGAATCGGCGCGTCGATCCCGGCCTCACGCAGCTGAACGCCTTCCTCCACGAGCGCGACCGCGAGACACCCGGCGCCGGCCTCGACCGCGGCCCGGCCCACCGCCACCGCACCGTGCCCGTAACCGTCGGCCTTCACGACGGCGCACAACGCGGCCGGAGCGACGAGCGCGCCCAACGAGCGGACGTTCGCGCGCACGGCCTCCAGGTCGACTTCGGCCCACACGGGCCGGAACGCCTCCACGTCCGCCGCCCTCGTCATGTGGTCCGAGCGATGAAGCGGACGACGTCGGCGCGGGCGACGATGCCGACAACCTTGTTGTCGGTGTCGACGACGGGAACGCTGTTGACCCCGCGGTCGTGCATGATCGTCGCCACGTCCTCCAAGGTCGCGTCGGGCGTGACAGCCGGCGGGTCCGTCTGCATGACGTCTCGCACAGTGGCGCCCGCGATCTTCTTGAGCTCGCGCTCGAGATGCTTCATCTCGCCCGGGAACGCCATGCCCAACCCGAGGAAATGGATGAACGTCGGCACGTGCACGCGCGACTCCGACGCGATGAGGTCGTCGTCACGAAGGATTCCGAGGAGCTTGCCGTCGTCGTCGACCACGGGGAGCGACCCGACGTCCTTCGCGGCGAGCACGTCGGCGGCCTGCTCGACCTTGTCGTCGGGACGCAGCGTCGACACGGGGGTCGACATCACTTCCCGCACCAGCGTGGAGCCGGGCATTCATTCCTCCCAGGGATCGCGTCCGGAGCGGAGCCCGTCCAGCGTAGGGTGCAGCGCACCGATGAGGTCGGTTGCGACGAGATCGTCGCCGGTTCCGGCCACGGTGGCGGCCCGGCCGTGTACGTACACACCCGTCGCGGCCGCGTGGAATGGCGCCGCGCCGGCCGCCAGCAGCCCCGCGACGACACCGGTGAGGACGTCGCCGGTTCCCGCAGTCGCGAGCGCGGAGCCGTCGGTGCGGTTCACCACCGCCCGTCCGTCCGGAGCGGCGACGACCGTCCCCGGCCCTTTCAGCAACACGATCGCATCGAGGCGCGCCGCGAGATCGCGGGCTGCGGCCACGCGATCGGAGCCGATCGCGTGGCATGCGAGCCGCGCGTACTCGCCCGCGTGCGGCGTGAGGATCGCGGGCGACAACCCCGCGGCACGGCGGCGGCGCAGCACCTCGGGCTCGGCTGCAAGCGCGTTGAGACCGTCCGCGTCGATGACGATCGGGACCGGACACTCCGCCGCGAGGCGCCGCACCGCGGCCTGCGTAGAGGCGTCGCGTCCGAGCCCGGGTCCGATCGCGACCACCCGGAAACGCTCGATGCCGGCGAGCACGGCGTCGGCTGCGCCGGCGTCGAGGTTGCCCTCAGGCGTCGCCGGAAGCGCTCGGCTCACGAGCTCGCTCCCGCTCGCGCGCGCTGCCGCGTCGGCGCCGGGGACGCCGCACACGACCATGCCGGCACCGCAGCGCGCGGCCGCATGACCCGCCAGCAACGGAGCGCCCGCCATTCCCGTCGATCCACCCACGACGAGGGCGCCCGCCGACCACTTGTGTCCGTCCGGCGCGCGTCTCGGCAGGTGGAGATCGGAGACCTCGAGCACGTGCAACTGCGACGACCCGGTGCCGATCCCGGAGGGGTGGACACCGATATCGACGACGTGCACGCGACCGGCGTGGCCGCGGCCCGGCTCGAAGAGCAACCCGGGCTTGAGCGCGGCGAAGCACACCGTCTCGTGCGCGCGTATCGCAACGCCGCGCACCTCGCCCGTGGTGCCGTCGACCCCCGATGGGATGTCGATCGCCAGCGTCGGGATCCCGGCCTCGGCGAGCGCGGCGGCGACGATGGCCGCGTCACCTTCGAGCTCGCCGCGAAAGCCCGTGCCGAACATCCCGTCGATCGCGAGGTCGGCTCGGGCGAGCGCGCGGCGCAACGCCGACGAAGCCACGCCTTCGGCGAGCACGAGCTCGTCGACGCCGATGCCTCGCGTCCGCAGGTGACGCGCCGCGACCACGCCGTCGGCCCCGTTGTTGCCGCGGCCGCACACCACCACGACGCGACGTCCGTAGGTTCCGCCGAGCATGCGCAATGCGTGGCGCGCAACGGCGCCACCAGCTCGCTCGACAAGAGCTTCTTCTGGTGTGCCCGACGAGATCGTGCGGCGATCGGCCTCGCCCATCTCCGCGGGAGTGACGACGGGCCGCACGTCGGGTTCAGGCTCTCCAGGAATCGGCAAGCCGTACGACCGGCTCGGTGAGGAGGTCGACGAAGTCGATCGTGGCGAGCACGTCGTCGCGCATCATCGGCTCCGTCTCCGTCACCTGGTCGGCGATCGCCTGGTAACGATCGCGGTAGCCCTCGAGCACCCGTCGGGCGACGTCCCCCGGCAACCGATCGTGGAACCGAACGTGCAACAACGTGAGCC
>JAUZEM010000262.1 GCA_030839005.1 Actinomycetota bacterium
CCGCCGAAGGCCAGGAACGTCGATCGTCCGGTCGCGCCGCGATTGTGCCAGTACTGGAACGCGATCTTCAGGGCCTGTTCCACGGCGGAGGCGCCGTCGCTGGCATAGAGGAAATGCGGGTCGTCGACGGGCACGACGCGCGCCAATGCCTCGGACAGCTCGACGACGACGCGATTGCCGTTGCCGAGCATCGTCGAGTGGGCGCCGAGGGCGAGCTGTCTCATCACGGCGTCGTCCAACTCCGGCACGTGGTGTCCGAGCGTCGTGACCCACAGCGACGAGATCGCGTCGAGATAGCGCCTTCCGTCGACGTCGATCAGCTCGTGACCCTCGGCCCGGTCGACTATGACCGGGCGGCTGTCGGCGTACGTCGCCATCTGCGTGAATCCGTGCCAGACGACCTGCGCATCGCGTTGCACCCACTCGTCGTGCGCGGTCACCCGTCGATTCTGGCGCAGAATGTCGAGATGGGTCCCACGCGGCCGTGGCCGAGGTGTTGCGCATGAACCAGGCGAGCGACCCGCTCAGCCTGCACGACCGCATCCTCGCGGCGACCTTTCGCTGCGTGGAACGCTTCGGCATGGGCAAGACGACGATCGACGACATCGTCAAGGAGTCCGGTGTCTCCCGGGCGACGATCTATCGCCAGTTCGCCGGTGGCCGGGACGAGGTGCTGCTCGAGACGGTGGGATGGGAGCTGACCAATTACCTCACCCGGCTCGCGGACCACGTGCGTGACGCCCCCAGCCTGGCCGAGCTGCTCAGGCGGGGACTCGGGTTCGCGCATCGCTCCGTCGCCGAGCACGCCGTGCTCCGCAAGATCATGGAGACCGAGCCCGAGCGACTCCTGCCGCTCCTGACGACCGAGGCGGCCAAGACGCTGCCGTTCATCGCCGATTTCCTGTTGCCGTACCTTCGCCGGGAGGCCGACGCGGGCCGGCTACGGCCGGGCGTCGACATCGAACGGGCCGCCGAATACCTGGCCCGCTCGATCCTGTCGCTGATCGGTGCGCCTGGGCGCTGGGATCTGGACGACCCCGACCAGGTCTCGGATCTGGTCGAGGTCGAGCTCCTCGGCGGCATCGCCGTGGCCTGAAAGCGCCCGGGCTCGCGATCGCGAGCAGTAAAGTGACACGGGACACATTGACGATGAGACGTTCAGAGGTCCAATGTCTCAGGTAATGGATTTCTCGGCTGATCTGCTCAGCCCCCAGGCCCGACGGATACTGGACGCGGCCCTCACCTGCATCGGGCGCGTCGGACTGGCCAAGACGACGCTCGACGACGTCGCCCGCGAGGCGGGATGCGCGCGAGCGACCGTCTACCGCTGCTTCCCGAACAAGCAGCAGCTGCTCTCCGCGCTGGTTGCCCGGGAGGCCGCCGCCCTGCGCGACGCGGTGGTTTCCGCGGCCGCCACCAGCGAGACGCTCGGCGACGCGATCGCCACCGTGCTCACCACCGCGGTCGGCGCACTGCGCGGTCACCCGGCACTCGCGTTCATCGCGACCCACGAGCTCGAGCTCCTGCTTCCGTTCCTCGCGTTCGAGCGCGAGGACGCGGTGCTGCGTACGGCCGCGGCGCTCGCCGCGCCCGCGTACACGCGCTTCCTGAACGACGCCGACGCCACGCGTCTCGGCGAATGGATCGCGCGGATCGCGCTCTCGTATTTCTTCAGTCCGTCCGAGAGCTTCGAGATCGGCGACGTCGGGCACGTTCGTGCGCTCGTCGACGACTTCGTCCTGCCTGGTTTCGTCAAAACCGAAGGGGTACCCCGATGACCGCGAACCACGAGCTGATCGGCCGCGACGAGATCAACGATCTCGAGGCCATCCTCTCCGTCAGCAATACCGACGTCGATGCCGTCATCCACACGGTGGGCGCCAACCTCGACGCAGTGTTCACGTGGGACTACGAGCGCACCCGTCCCGCGCTCGGCAAGCTCTACGAGAAGGCCAAGACGTCACAGTGGAACGTCACCACCGATCTCGACTGGTCGACCCCGGTGGACCAGGAGGCGCTGGCGCTCAACGAGATGAACCGCGAAGACGTCAAGTTCTTCGGCGATGCCGTCGACCTGGCGGGAACGCCGTTCGCGAAGTGGACCGAGAAGGAGTGGGTCGAGCTCGCGATCGAGGGTCAGAACTGGACGCTGTCGCAGTTCATGCACGGCGAGCAGGGCGCGCTGCTCTGCACCGCCCGCATCGTCGAGACCGTGCCGTGGATCGACGCCAAGTACTACGCGGCAACCCAGGTCGTCGACGAGGCTCGTCACGTCGAGGTCTTCGCCAAGTATCTCGACGAGAAGCTCTCGGGCCACTACCCGATCAACGCGCATCTCGAGCTGCTGCTCGACGACATCCTTGCCGACAGTCGTTGGGACATGACCTACCTCGGCATGCAGATCATGGTCGAGGGTCTCGCGCTCGCCGCGTTCGGTTTCATGCACCAGATGACGACCGAGCCGCTGCTGAAGCAGCTGCTGCGCTACGTGATGAGCGACGAAGCCCGTCACGTCGCCTTCGGCGTGCTTTCGCTGCAGGAGTACTACAAGGAGCTCTCCGACGCGGAGATGAAGGAGCGTCAGGAGTTCGCGTTCGAGGCCGCGGTCCGGATGCGTGACCGGTTCCTCCAGCAGGAGGTCTGGGACCGCATGGGTGTCTCGGTCAAGGACGCGCTGGAGCTCGTCATGGCCGACGAGGGCCGCAAGATGTTCCAGAACATCCTGTTCTCCAAGATCGTGCCGAACTGCAAGAAGCTCGGTCTGCTCGACCGCAACCGCGGATGGCTGCGGCAACGGTTCACCGAGCTGGGTGTCATCCAGTTCGAGGACTGGGTAGACACGGGCGAGGAATACGCGATGCTCGACGAGGTCGCCAAGGACCGAGCGGCCGCAGCGGGCGCGTAGCCGAGGTTGTGCGGGCGCGTAGCCGAGGTTGCGCGGGCGCTTAGCAGAGCTCTTGCGGCGCGCCGATGGGGTCGCGCCGCTGTAGCGTGCACGTCGATGTCGGTCCGGATCGTATTTCTCGGCGGGCTCGGCGAGATCGGCCGGAACTGCTTCTGCCTCGAGGTCGACGGCCGGATCCTGGTCGTCGACTGCGGGATCATGTTTCCCGACGCCGACATGCCGGGCATCGATCTCGTGCTGCCGGAC
>JAUZEM010000314.1 GCA_030839005.1 Actinomycetota bacterium
GTCCCTTGACGACCTTCTGCACCAGGTCCGGCACCACGTGGCTCATCGCCAGCTTCACGTTGCCCGACAGCACCTCGACGTCGCCGAGCGCACGTCCCTCGCCGACGCCGACGCAGTTGAACGGGCGCACGATCGTGTACGGCAGCCCGTACTGCTGCTGGGCCGCCTCGGCGTAGTACTCGACGGCCAGCTTCTGGAAGCCGTACGACGACAGCGGCGGCGGAATCTCGCGCTCCTGCCCTTCGTACGACGGCCAGGAGGGCGCCGATTCGAACACCATCGAGGAGCTCAGATAGGTGACCTTCTGCAGGCGGCCGTCGCCGAACGCCTTGATCGCGGCGTCGCACGACGCCGCGAGAATGCGCTCGTTCGTGGCGAGAAGGTCGTAGGCGTAGGCGTGGAAGTAGGAGATGCCGCCGATCATCGCCGCCCCGGCGACGAAGTGATCGCAGTCCGAGATCAGCTCGGTCATGAGGCCGACGTCGCGGCAATCGCCCTCGACGAGGCGATACCGCGGGTGCGCGTCGTAGGACCGGGTGACCGGTCCGTACTTCGAGAAGTTGTCGACCCCGATGACCTCGTGGCCGCGCTCCAAGAGCTCCTGTACGAGATAGCCGCCGATGAAGCCGGCGGAACCGCTCACGACGATCGTGCTCACGTGATCCTCGGTCCGAATGCGTAGCGATACCAGTGGAGATAGCGGGGAAGCCAGGCCCAAAGCTTGAAGTTGGACGCTCCCGTCGTGCGCTCGAGCCAGATCGACGGGATCTCCGCCACCGGGAGGCGACGGCGTCGAGCCTTGGCGACGAGCTCGAGCGCGATCTCGAAGCCCGCCGTGGACTGGATGCCGTCCTGGTGCACGAACGCACGGTCGTAGGCCTTGAAGGAACTCGTCGCGTCGTGGGTGCCGACTCGTGCGAGATAGCAGAGCGACAACCCCGCCAGGCGCGACAGCGTCGACTTCAGGAACGGTGCGCCGATCTGCTGGCCACCCTTCATGTAACGGCTGGCGGCCGCGACCACTACCCCTCGGCGCACGAGTCGCGCGAGCTGGTCGACCTGGCTCGCGTCGTCCGACCCGTCCGCCATCGTGACGACGACGACGTCGCCACGGGCGGCGGCGATGCCGAAGCGAATGGCGTGGGCCGGGCCGCGACCGTCGGTGTTCAGCGTCGGTACGACGCGCGGGTCTTCGAGCGCGTACTTCTCGGCCGGCACGCGCGTCGTGTCGTCGGGCGAGTCGTAGACCACGAGGATCTCGAACGGGGATTTGATCTCCTCGACGAGTTGGTCGAGGCACCTGACGATCGCTTCGTCCTCGTTGTAGGCGGGGACGACGACCGATATGAGATTGGTCACACGCGTTCGCCGCGGCCGAGCAGGTTCCAGATGTCGACGATCGGGATGTCGGACCCGAGATCGGCGTAGGCCTCGTGGGGCGTCGCGATGACGAGGAGATCCGATTCCGCGAGCACGTCGTCGAGCGGCCACAGCTCGTGGTCGGTCACCACGTAGGGGTCGGTGCACAGGACCCGCGCGGCGCGGAAGCGCAGCAGGCGCTTGAGCTTGTAGCTGAGGCTCGATCGCGTGTCGTCGGACTCCGCCTTGAACGCCATGCCGAGGATCCCGACGGTCATGTCGGCGATGTCGAATTCGCGCTCGATCCGGGCGACCATGTACATGGGCAGGCCCTCGTTGATGGTCATGCTGGCGTGACCGAGGGTGAAGTTGTTGTTGTTGAACGCCGCGAGCTGCATCGTGTCCTTGAGGAGGCACGGCCCGGCGGCCAATCCCGGGCCGGGCATGTCGGCGGCCCGCGGGTAGTCCTCCTTCAGGGCGCCACGAATGCGCGCGAAGTCGAGACCGAAGTCGTTGGCGATCATGAACAGCTGGTTGGCGGCTGCGAACTTGATGTAGCGCCACGTGTTGGTGAAGAGCTTGGCGAGCTCGGCCTCTTCGACGTCGAGCCGGATGAGCTTGGGCGAGACGCCGCCGAAGAGCCGCTCCGCGCGCCGTACCGCGTGCTCCGTGCGAGCCGAGACGAGCTGGGGGAGCGTGCGCAGCTCTTCCAACGCCCGGCCCTCGGCGAGACGCTCCGGGCAGAACGAGACGTCGATCGTGCGGTGCGCGGCCTTGAGCAGCTTCTCGACCATCCCGGTGACGCCGGGGTAAACAGTGCTCCGCAAGACGAGGTGCTGCCCATCGCGAAGCTGCTCCAGGAGCCCTTCGATCACGTTGAGCACGCAACTCGGATCGGGATTCAGGTGCTCGTCGACGGGGGTGCCGACGACCACGATCACGTGCTCCGATTCGCTCACGGACTGTGGTTCCGTCGTCACGTGGAGCCGGTCGGTCGGGATCAAGCGCTCGAGGGCTGCGTCCGCCTCGCGCTCGAAGAACGGCATCTTTCCCGCGCGCACCCGGTCGACTGCGAAGGCGTCACGGTCGTAGAGCGTGACCGCCAGGCCGGAGTCGGCGAGGGCGAGGCCCAAGGGGAGGCCGACTCGGCCGCACCCGCCGACGATGACGACGTCTCGAGAAAAACTCATGCCGTTCTGTTCCCCTTGTCCCGTGCCCCACCCGACAGGGTGTTTGACCACAGACGGTAGCAAGGTCGCCCCGAACTTGGAAGGGCGAGCCGCGTGGGCGCGGTCGGTATCTTCAGCGAGCAAGCAACAGGAACTGGCTGCCGGCTACTCGCCAGAGCACCGGCACCCGCAGATACAGACGGGTGAGCCGGGCCGAGGCAAGGCGGCTCCGGAACGACCAGGGCAAGCTGCTCCGGAACGAAAAGGGCAAGAAGCGCGGAACGCTCTGTTGTATTTCGAACCCGGCCGCGATCAAGTGCTCCAGGACCGAGACGTGGGTCAACGCGAGCGTGTGGTCGGCGCAATCGAAGTACTCGCGGGCGCAGTATTTGAAGTTGGGCCCCATGATCGCGAGCACTCCGCCGGGCGCCAGCGTCCGGCGCATGCGGGCGAGGAAGTCGGCGACCGCGTCGGGGTTTGGGAGATGCTCGAGGAGATTCGAGACGAAGATCCCGTCGAAGTAGTCCGGCGGAAGGTCGAGCGAGCGCACGTCGCCGATTACGACCTTGACCTCGGGCGCCGTGTCGCGGTGCGGGTAGTCGATCAGGTCGACGAGCCAGCGCTCGTCGGCCGCGATCGCGTTCAGGAACTCGCCGCGCCCGCCGGCGGGATCGAGCACCCGAGCCGGCCGTCCCATTCGTTTACATACGAAGGGCCCGATCTCGTTCCAGACCGTCTGGCGGGCGCGCTGCTCGACGTCTCGGAAGCGGTACTCGTAGAGGCGCCGGTAGTCGAGCCCGCCGATGCCGGCCGGAACGTTCGGCGCGTCTTCAGTCACTCGTGCGCAACTTCCTCACGCCGCGGCTCGACCTACTGAAAGGGGCTGTTCGCCGTGAGGAGGATGATCTCCGTCGCGACCAGCACGCCCGCTTTGGTCTTGACTGTCGCCACCATCACCTTGGAACCCTTGACGACGTCGGTGATCTTCGCCGGCGTGACCTTGTCGACGGTCGCTCCGGTGGTCGTGATCTTCGTGGTTTTCGTGCCGTT
>JAUZEM010000032.1 GCA_030839005.1 Actinomycetota bacterium
TTAGCACGGTGTCGGTCTCACCCACTGACGCGGAGCTCGAGATGACACAGACTGAAAAGCTCGACGAGCTCGCTGACGAGAGCCAGTGGGATTTCTCGAACCTTCGAGCACTCTTCATCAACTGCACGCTCAAGAAGTCGCCTGAACCGTCACACACTCAAGGCCTCGCCGACCTCGCGATCTCCATCATGGAGAAGAACCGCGTCAAGGTCGACGTGGTCCGTGCCGTCGATCGCGACATCGCGACGGGCGTGTACTCGGACATGACGCAACATGGGTGGGATCGTGACGACTGGCCCGAGATCCACGAGCAGGTGATGGCCGCCGACATCCTCGTGCTTTGCGCGCCGATCTGGCTCGGTGAGAAGTCGTCGGTCTGCACCAGAGTGATCGAACGTCTGTATGGCAACTCGCATCTTCTCAACGACGCCGGCCAATACGCGTACTACGGCCGGGTCGGTGGCTGCCTCATCACCGGCAACGAGGACGGCGTGAAGCACTGCGCGATGAATATTCTCTATTCGCTGCAACACCTCGGCTACGTGATCCCGCCGCAAGCCGATGCCGGCTGGATCGGCGAAGCGGGTCCCGGCCCGAGCTACCTCGATCCGGGATCGGGCGGACCCGAGAACGATTTCACCAACCGCAACACCACCTTCATGACCTGGAATCTGCTCCACCTCGCTCGCATGCTGAAGGATTTCGGCGGGATTCCCGCGCACGGCAATCAACGCTCGGAATGGGACGCCGGTTGTCGGTCCGACTTCCCCAACCCCGACTATCGCTGATCGTGATCCGAGACCTGCGCGCCGAGCGCGACGCCGTCATTCGTGAGCACATGGAGTCCGAGAACCGGCTCGATTTCGATGTCACCATCGCCACGTTCGACCATCCCCGCTATGAATTGGTCGGGACTGGGCAGGTGTTCGACGGCGAGGAAGAGGTCCGGAACTACTACGCGGCGTCGCGCGCCGCATTCCCCGATCAGCGCAACGAGATCCACTCGCTCCGCCATGCCGACGACGCCGTCGTCGTCGAGTTCGACCTTCTCGGCACCCACCTCGGAAACTTTGCCGGCTTCGATCCGACCGGACGGACCTTCCGCTGCCGCATGGTTGCCATCTTCGAGTTCGACGGCGACCGCATCGCCTGCGAGCGGATCTACTTCGACTCGGGCACGATCCTGCGGCAGCTCGGCCTCATCGGCGATTAGGGCGACTGTTCACGCCCAGGAGAGTTTGGCTTCCTCGACGCCGAACCGGAGTGCAGCGATGATCGCGAAGCCGGTGCTGAACGCGGCGAGGGCAGCGATGGGGAGCGCGACGGATGAGAATCCGCCGCCGCCGATGATGACGCTGCGGAAACCGCGTATCGCCCAGTACGTCGGTGTGGCCGGGGCGATGTGCTGCGCCCAAGCCGGCAACAGATAGAAGGGCGTGACCGCACCGCCGATTCCTCCGAGCAGCATCGCTCCCAAGTTCGTCGCCGCGTTGAGCTGCAAGATCGATCGGCACACTGCGAGGAGCATGAACCCGAGCGCGACCTCCATCACGGCGAGCATCGCGGCGACGACAGCGAACGCAGGCAGCGAACCTCGGATGTGAAGGTCGAAGAGGATCCCGCCGAGTCCGAGCATCACAGTGAGTTGGAGGGCAAGGGTGAGGATGGGAGCGATGCTCTTGCCGAGCATCAACTCCCAGGTTTCGAGGTGACTGGCGCGCAGCCGTTCCCACGTCGACCACGCGTGTTCGCGAAACACCGCGAAACCGAGATTGCCGACGAGGAATCCGCTGAACAGAACTGCCGCACCGGGGACAACCTGTTCGGCGCCGTTCAGCGCATGGTCCGGATAGCGGTTGCCCAGTGCGGCGCCGAACGCGCCTTTGGTGAAAGCCATGAAGCCGAGGGGCATGATCGTGAAGATGACCAGGAACGTCGGGTCGCGCCGCAGAATGCGCAGGTCGTGTCGGGCGACGGCCAGGATCCGGCGAAGGCTCGATCCGGTCAATGGTCGGCCTCGCTGCCGTCGACGGTTTCGTCGACGGTTTCGTCGGCTGAGTAGCGGCGACCGGTCAGGGCCATGAACACGCTCTCCAGGCTTGGTCGGCGGACGTCGACGGAGACGACGCGGTCCGCGTCGCGGCCGAGCTGTCCGATGATGTCGGCCATCGCGATCCCCGGTCGTTCTGTCCGGAGACGGAGCGTGGAACCGTCGACTTCGAGATCGTGAGCCGTGAGGTGGGGCGCGTCGCCCTCGAACGTGATTTGAAGACCGCCTGATCCGTGGGCCGCGATGAGGTCTTCGAGCGAGCCACGCGCCAAGAACCGACCGCGGTCGAGGATCGCCACACTGGCACCGAGGTCTTCGATCTCGGGGAGGTAGTGGGTCGAGTAGACGACCGCGGTCTCATCTCGGGCCGCGAGTGCCGTGACCGCCGCGAGGAGACGGGCCCGGGTGCTCACATCGACGCCGGTCGTCGGCTCATCCAACAGAAGCACGCGCGGACGGTGCAGCAACGCCATCGCCGTGTGCAGTCGCCTTTTCTCGCCACCCGAAAGGTGACGCGCCAGGCGCGGGAGAAACTCGGTGAGCTCGAGAATCTCGGCGACCTCCTCGACGCGTTGGTCTCGCAGCGGATTTCGGTAGCCGGCAAGATCGGCGAACAAGACAAGGTTGTCCCGAACCGTGACCGTCGGATAGATCCCGG
>JAUZEM010000421.1 GCA_030839005.1 Actinomycetota bacterium
ATCCGGATCGGTCATCTCGTCCTGTGCGACCCGTTCCGCCATCCGGTGTTGCTTGCCAAGACGGCCGCTTCCTTCGACGTCATCTCGAATGGGCGTCTGGAGCTCGGCATCGGTTGGGGATCGGTGCCCGACGAGCTGCGCACGTTCGGCTTCGGACCCCAACCGGCGTCGATCCGGGCATCGCGCTTGCAGGAGACGCTCGAGATCGTCGAGCTCATGTTTTCGGGCGAACCCTTCGACTACGCGGGCGACCATTTCACGCTGCACGGCGCGACCGGACGGCCGGTGCCCGCGCAATCTCACGTGCCCGTGCACATCGGCGGGGGCGGAGCAAAGCTCACGATGCCGCTCGTCGAACGCTTCGCCGACTGGTGGAACTGTCCCGGCTACGCGCTCGACCGCCTCGACGAGCTTCGCCCGCTCGCGGGACGGGCGCGCGTGTCGGTGCAGCATCCGATCGGCCTGGCGGCACGCGCGACGGATCGTGACGAGACGATCGCGACAACCCGGCGGCGCTTCGGTTCCTGGGGCGGTGTGATCGCGGGAACCGCGGACGAGGTGGCGGCCGCGCTCTCGGGCGAGGTCGAGCGCGGCGTCGAAGGATTCGTGTGCCAATTCTCCGACTTCGGTACACCCGACACCATCGAGCGGTTCATGCGCGACGTCGTTCCGGCGATAGCGTCGTTCCGGCGATAGCGCCGCGACTACTTTGAGGACGTGACGCCACCGCCCGTCGTCGGAGTACCGCGCGAGGTGAAGACCGACGAGCATCGCGTCGCGATCACTCCGGACGGCGTCCTCGAGATGAGCCACCACGGTGTCGGCGTGCTCGTCGAGCGCGACGCGGGCATCGACTCCGGCATTACCGACGACGACTACCGCGGCGCCGGCGCCGAGGTCGTCGACTCCGCCGCCGACGTATGGGGTCGCGCCGGCCTCGTGCTCAAGGTGAAGGAGCCGCAAGCCTCCGAGCTGGCGTTCCTGCGGCCGGGCCTCGTGTTGTTCACCTATCTCCATCTCGCCGGGTACCCGCAGGTCGCTCGTGCGTTGATCGAGTCCCGCACGACCGGCGTGGCGTACGAAACCGTCCAGCTCGCGAGCGGGCAGCTCCCGCTGCTCGCGCCGATGAGCGAAGTGGCCGGCCGTATGGCGCCTCAGATCGGGGCACACTTCCTCGAACGGCGACAGGGCGGGCGCGGTGTCCTGCTCGGAGGCGCACCCGGTGTCCGGCCGGCGCGCGTCGTCGTGCTCGGCGCGGGCAACGTCGGCTGGAACGCGGCTTGGATCGCGCAGGGCATGGAGGCGGAGGTGCTCCTGCTCGACAAGAACATCGACCGTCTGCGCTGGGTCGACCAGATCCACAAGGGGCGGATCCAGACACTCGCGAGCAACCGGGCCGCGGTCGCCCGCGCCATGCGGGACGCCGATCTCGTCATCGGCGCGGTCCTCGTACCGGGCGGTCGCGCCCCTGTGCTCGTGACCGACGACATGGTCGCGTCGATGCGACCGGGCGCAGTGATCATCGACTGCGCGATCGACCAAGGCGGGAGCATCGAGGGCATCCACGAGACGACGCACACCGATCCGGTTTTCGTCCGTCACGAGGTCCTGCATTACGCAGTAGGCAATGTCCCGGGCGCGGTCCCCAATACGTCGACCTATGCGCTCACGAACGCGACGTTGCCGTACGCCGTCGAGCTCGCGACGCGCGGGATCGACGCCATCGCCGCCGATCCGGCGCTGGAGGGCGGAGTAAACACCCTGAACGGCGCAGTGACGAACCCCGCGGTTGCCGAGGCCCTCGGTGCGCCGACCGCGACGATCGCCGACGCGCGCTGACGCGATGACGCGATGACGCGATGAACAAGCGCGCTCCAGCGCAGGGGGAATACCTTTCGCGCTAACCCTTCGACTGGGGCGTGCGCGTATCGGCGTCCTCGGCGGGCTTGGTCAACCCCTCCAGCAACTCGATCGGCTCCTTCGGAGCTTGCGCGGCGTCGCGGTTCGCCTGTTGCAGTTGCGCGAAGATCTCCTCGCGGTGCACGTCGATCGAGCGCGGCGCTTTGATACCGAGGCGCACTTGATCACCGCGCACCTCGAGCACCGTAACGACGATCTCGTGCCCGATCATGATGCTCTGGTTGGCACGTCGCGTGAGCACGAGCACGATGTACTCCCTCCGTGGCGGCCGCCTGAGGCGCCCGACCCGCAGCATACGCACAGATCACAACTGCGCGCGCGTAACTCCGCTCGCGGCGACTCGGTCAAACACGTTCCGTGGTTACGTCGGGACTCACACCGCCGACGGTTCCCCGCGAGGGATCAAGACGCGATGGCCAACGGCGCGCGCACGCTGTATCCCGCACTGGGCAACACGACCTGCGCCGCCTCGTGCGTAAAGCGGTTCACGACGATCGGGCCGAGCAGATTGAGGGTGGATTCCTCGGGCCGCTCGCGCAGCGTCACGACCGCGAAGACGACTGCGTCCTCGGCCCCGGCCAGCTCCAATCGTTCCGCCGTGCCGCTATCGAGCTCGAAGTCGTAGTCCGGATAAAACACCCACGGCGGAACGACGACGAATCCGACGTCGGCGTCTTCCATCGACGAGAGCAACAGGAAAGGGCTGCCGGCCGGACCCCACGGCCCGACCACAAACCGGTGCGCATACGGGAATCCCGGCAGACCCGCCGGGAAGGTGATCTCTGCGACGTCGGTCGCGGTGTGCGTCTCGAGCATGGTTCCCTACTTCAGGAAGTCGGTCAGCGACGGCTGGACGGCCCTCGCACCGGCCGCGAGGACCGCCTGGGGGGCGATTTGTCGGGTCCGGAGCTGCACCATCACCTGCACCTCGATGTCGGTCATGTCCTGTCTCATCGTCAGACCGCTCGAAGTGCTTTGGCTCTGCGTCGTTCGATCTCGAAGAAACCGGGGGTCCCCACGCAACGTGGCGTCGAGCGTGCTCAGCCGGGGCTGATCGGACGGTCCCCTAATGACGGCGCGGTTCGACTTCGCGATCGAGTCGATCTCCTGCGCGAGCCTGAGCATCGCGCTCCGGTGTTCCGCGAAGATGCCGTCCCACGGCGGAGGGGTGAGGCCCGCGATCTCGCGCAGGGTCGGCGATCCCGACAGACCGAGCTCGCGCGCCGTGCCGGCGACGAGCACCGAGCGCTCGAGCCCGATGTGCTTGGTCTCGCCGAGCACGATCTCGACTTCGCGGGTCGCGTACGCGAGCCACCGCGCCCGGCCGGCCGCGAGCACCAGCTGCTCCGCTTCGAGCTTGAACACGAGAAGCTCGAGGAGCTGCCGTTCGCGCCACAGGATGTTCGACACATCGCTCAACGCCATGATCCGACCTCGAGACCCCACCGCCCACCGTCTTCCAGTGCCTCATCGGCCGGAACCATCCAAGAGATGAAGAAACGAGCGTCATCCGGCCGCGTGAGCGACTGCGGAGCGGGATCACACGATGCGGTGAGCGAGCAAAGCGAGCGAGCTCGCCAGCAAGCGAACGCCCGCGGCGCACGTATCGTGCGCCGCAGTGAGCGCGCGCATAAACAACGCCGCAGTGAGCGCGCGAAGAATTAACGCAGCAGCCCGAGGGCGACTGCCCGCCCGAGCGCCTCGTTGCGGTTGCCGGCCTCGAGCTTGGCGTAGATCCGAACGAGGTGGGACTTCACGGTGGCGAGCGAGACGGACAGCGCGCCGGCGATCTCACGATTGGCGCGGCCTTCGGCCAGGAGCACGAGCACCTCGCGTTCGCGCGAGGTCAAGACATCGACCGTCCGGTCGTCGAGGGCCGGGAGCGCCACCGCGCCGGAAAGCGCCCGGTGCAGTGCCGGAACGACGTAGGGGCCGCCCTTGCGCGCGGCGTCGACGACCAAGCCGAGCTCGTCGGCGTCGACCGTCCGCAATGCGATACCCGCCGCGCCGAGCGCCAGGAGATAACGCACGGCGTGCTCGTGCGCAGGGGGCAGGAGCACGACGATCTCCGGGTGCGGCCGCAGCCGCACGAGCCGGCGGACGACGTCGGCGACATCGAGATCGGCCGGGGCGCCGACGACGACGAGATCCGGTCGCTCCACGTTCGTCAGGCGCACGAGCTCGCGACCGGAGCGGGTTTGGGCGACGACCTCGATCCCTCGCGCCTCGAGCACCCCGGTGATGCCCGCGCGTACGAGACCCAGCTCGTCGGCGACGGTCGCCGAGGTCCGGGCGCCGGCGTCGTCCGTGTGGAAATCGCCCGGGGACGCGCGGTTGCCGGCGCTCACATGGAGTCCCACCGCATGCCTCCCAGCCGTCGTGATCCGTACAACGCTACCTTCCGAGACCGGACACACCACGCAAAGCGGTCACTTCTTTCAACCCT
>JAUZEM010000565.1 GCA_030839005.1 Actinomycetota bacterium
CGACGCGTTCCGCAACGCGCACCTGGACCTCGGAGTGCGTGCCGTCGTGCTGACCGCCGCCGGCGACAGGCATTTCTGCACGGGTGCCGACCTCTCGGTTCCGCAGCCGCCGCGCGGTTCGCGACCAGCCGTTGCGCCCGAGCGTCCGGTCGGCTCCGCCGTCAATATGATGCGCGCCGGTTTCCAGCAGTTGATGACCGCGATCCAGGACTGCGAGAAGCCCGTCATCGTGTCCTTGAACGGCACCGCGGCCGGTGGCGGATCGATGCTCGTGCTCGCAGCCGATCTCGTGATCGCGGCCGACAACGCGAAGCTTATTCAGGTGTTCGTCCGCCGGGGCTTGATCCCCGACGCCGGGGTCGCGTACCTCTTACCGCGCGTCGTGGGCATGCACAAGGCGAAAGAGCTCGTGTTCTTCGGTGACGACCTCTCGGCCGCCGACGCCGCGCAGCTCGGCATCGTCAACAAGGTCGTGCCCGCGGCCGAGTTGCCGGACGCGACGAAAGAGTGGGCCGAGCGACTCGCGAGCGGTCCGACGAAGGCCATCGGGTGGTCGAAGAAGCTCCTGCACGACGCGTCGGAGCTGGCGCGTCGTGACCTGCTCGAGGAAGAGGCGATGCTCGTCGAGCTCAACAGCTCGACCGAGGACTCGAAAGAAGGTGTCGCATCGTTCCGCGAGCGCCGGCCTCCCGAATGGAAGGGCTGGTAGCTGGTGGCCCGTCGATCGTCGACCGGCCTGATCCGGAACAAGACCGCGGTCGCCGGCATCGGCCAGACCGCGTTCGGCAAAGGCTTGGCCGACACCGAGCTCTCGCTCGCGTGCCAGGCGGTCTCGAGCGCGCTCGACGACGCGGGCATCGATGCGTCGGAGGTCGACGGTGTCGCCTCGTACACGATGGAACCGAATCGTGAGGTCGACGTCGCGCGCAGCGTCGGCCTCGGCGACATCACGTGGTTCTCACAGGTGGGATTCGGCGGCGGCGCCGGCTGCGCGGTCGTGGGCCAGGCGGCAATGGCCGTCGCGACCGGTCAGTGCTCCGTCGCGGTCGCGTGGCGGGCCCGCAAGCGCGCCGACCCGACGAGCCGTCCGTGGGCGCAAGCGCAGGCGCGGCTCACCGACAGCAGCCAGTGGACGCGGCCGTTCGGTGTGATCCGGCCCGTCGACGAGATCGCGCTGCTCACCCGCCGCTATATGCACGAGTACGGAGGCACACGCGATCACCTCGCGAACATCGCGCTGGCGTTCCGGAAACACGCCGCGCGCAACCCGGCGTCGACGATGGGCCACAAGCCCCTGACCCGCGACGACTACATGAGCGCCCGCTGGATCTCGGAGCCGTTGTGTCTGTTCGACAACTGTCTGGAGACCGACGGTGCGCTCGCGGTCGTCGTCGTCTCCGCGGAACGCGCACGCGACCTGAAGCAGCCGCCCGTGTACATCCACGCGTTCGCGCAGGGCTTACCGCCGCAGCATCAGACGATGACCAACTATTTCAACGACGACCCCCTACGCGGTCCGGCGTGGACCGCGGCCCGGGTCATGTGGGAGATGGCCGACATGACACCCGCGGACGTCAAGGTCGCACAGCTGTACGACGCGTTCAGCCCGCTGATCATCTTGTCGTTGGAGGGCTACGGGTTCTGCGCGCGGGGCGAGGGCGGGCCGTTCACCGACGACGGCAATATCGAATGGCCGAACGGACGCCTGCCGGTCAACACGTCGGGCGGCGGGATGTCGGAGGCATACGTGCACGGCTTCAATCTCATCCTCGAAGGTGCTCGCCAGATCCGCGGCAAGTCGACCGCGCAGGTCGAAGGTGCAGACGTTTCTCTGGTCACGAGCGGCGAGGGCGTCCCCACGTCCGCGATCCTCTTCACCAAGGACGGGTGAGCCATGGAGACGGGATGGCTGTTGCCCGACCTCTCCGATCCGACGTCGGGCGAATTCTGGCGGGGGTGCGCGCGCGGCGAGCTGCTCGTCCAGGCGTGTGCCGCGTGCGGGACGTGGCGGATGCCGCCCCGGCCGATGTGTCCTCGTTGCCGATCGACCGGTGTGCGGTGGGAAGCCAGCTCCGGACATGGCCGCATCTGGTCGTTCATCGTCCCGCACCCGCCGCTCCTGCCGGCATTCGGCGCAGTCGCACCGTACAACGCCATCGTCGTCGCGCTCGACGAAGCTCCGACGATCCGGTTCGTCGGCAACCTCGTGGTGGCGGCCGACGGTGAGATCAACGAGATCGACCCGTCCACCATCACGATCGGCGAGCCGGTTCGCGTCGTGTTCCACCAGATCGAGGACGTGACGCTCCCCCGGTGGGTCCGGGCCTGATCGTTTCGGCCCGGACCGTGCCGGCGCGACGCTCAGGCGCTCGGGGCAGCACCGCCCGGCGGCGCTTGACCGTGGGGTCCGCCACCGAAGCCTTGCTCCGTGGACGTGACCTTGAAGCTCGCGTCGACCTTCAACGTCACCTGCGTGCCGTCCGCCTTCGTGACGTGGGCTTCGTAGGGCGAACCGGCCGAGTCGGTTTCGACGCGGATGATCGTCGCGCCCGGAACCGCGGCGAGCGCCGCGGCCTTGACCTTCGCCGCGGTCGTACCGGTGAGCAACGTCTCGCCCGGTCCGTGCGACAAGGCCGCCGGGTCGGCCGCCGGAGTGCCGGACGACGCGGCGGACGACGCGGCCGTCGTCGACGAAGATCCGGTGGTCGCCGCGCTCGCGATCCCGGCTCCGCCGATCGCCGCGCCGACGGCGGCCGCGCTGACGATCAGCAACGTTCGCCCTCGCTTGGCGGTGGGCCTCGACCCGGGTGTCGCTTCGCCCGGTGCCGGTTCAGTGGTGAGTTCGGACTGCATGATTGCTCCTTCAGGTGGGGGAATGCCTCGGAGGTTCTCCGAAGCGACCCCACGCTGCGCCGCCGGCCATGGAGCGAACGCAGAGCGCGGTAAGCGCCGCTGAAGAAGTCGATCGCGGTCCCGGCGCCTGCAGTGCCACGACGCGCATCGGCCCCGACTACGGGTCGGGGCCGATCGCTCGGTCGAGCGCGGCGGGGGCCCGCGATCGACCCTGTACTTGTCTGGCCGGTTCTGGTTCGATTCCGGTTACGGTTCAGGCTGCCTTGCGGGCATCGTGCAGCGCATCGTCGCGCCGCTCGTGGCGGAGCGCGCCGAGCGTCCTTTCCCAGCGCAGCTGAGACACCAGCCACGACATCGCCTGGACCTTGGCCTCGACTGGGGTTGCGTGCGTGTGCATGACCAAGCTCCTCTTCGGCACGTTCCGTAGCAGCGGTCTAGCTGCTACCTTCACCACCAACGAAGTAGCTGCTTGGCAAGTAGCTGCTCCCGGTGGAGGAACACTGGAAGTATATACTCTCAGTGTCGCTGCTGTCAATTCAGAGGATGCCGGACGTGGCCGAATCCCGGTGGCGCATCGACGAGCTCGCCCACCGGGCCGGCGTGACCGTCGACACGATCCGGTATTACGCGCGCGAGGGCCTGCTCGCCGCCCCCGAGCGATCCGGCCGCCACAAGCTCTACGGCTCCGCGCATCTCGAGCGCCTGGGCCGGATCCGCGACCTCCAGGGCCAGCGGTTCTCCCTCGCCGCGATCCGCGCGCTGCTGAACGCCGACCGCCCGGGGATCGAGGATCTGCTCGTCTCGCAAGGGCACAGCTACACCCTCGAGGATCTCATATCGCGTTCCGGCCTCGACGCCGGCCTGATCGCGCGCCTGCGCGACATCGGGCTCCTCGCCGAGCCGGAAGCACTCGGGCACGAGGTGTACGACGACCGCGATCTTGCGCTGCTGCACGCGGTCGTCGAGCTGCGCGAGATCGGTATGACCGAAGACATCCTCGTCGAGCTCGGTGCCATCTACGTGCGCCACTTCCGCGCCCTCCAAGCCGACGTTCACGCAATGCTCGCAGGCGATGGTCGCGACTGGGATCACGACGAGCTGGTCGCGATCCAACGTCGGCTGACGGCGAACTCGCAGCGCATGATTCCGGCCGTCGATCGCGTGTTGAACTACGTGCACCAGCGCACGATCCAACGGCTCACGCTCGAGGCCGTGAGGACCGCGCAGGAAACGCGTACCGGCGTCGGCGGTGTGCGCCTCGACGACGCCCCTTCCTAGACCCCCCTTCCTAGACCCCCCTTCCTAGACGCCCCGTCCTAGACGTCCCGTCCTAGACGTGCCGTCGTCGTCTCGGTCCTAGTCGTGCAGGTCCCAGATCCGGGCCGCGTTCCCGCCGGTGATCAGCGCGCGCTCCGTCTCGTTGATGCCGCCCATCATCTCCTCGATCGTCTTGCGGGAGTAGGGCCAGTCGTTTCCGTGATGGGGATAGTCACTCGACCACATCATGTTCTCGACGCCGACCCGATTGCGGAGCTCCACGCCGGTTCGGTCGACGATGAAGCTGGCCGCGTTGTTCCGGAACCAGTACGAGGACGGGGGCGCCTTGAGGGGCAGGTCGCCCCACACCCGGTTGCGCCACCAACGGTCGTCGAGGCATTCGAGGAAGTGCGGGATCCAACCCACTCCGGTCTCGATCCAACAGATCTGCAGCTCGGGGAATCGCTCGAACACGCCGGTGAAGATCATGTCGGTCATCGCACCGGTCGTCATCGCGAACACGTGGCTCATCCCGCCGATGGCCTTGGCGCGGGTGGCCGCGCTACGCATGTCGTAGAGCTGGTTCCCTTTGGCGGCGGCCGCCTTCCGCGACGAGCTGCGCTGCTTGCGACTGATGATGTTGATGTGGATCGATACCGGGATTCCCTCGTCGACCGCCGCGGCCCAGAACGGGTCGTCGTCGCGCGAGAGGCTCCCTTTGCCGGCGGGCCAGTTCGAGATCAGGACGCCCTTCGCGCCGCGCGCCTTGGCCTTGCGCAGCGAGTCGACCGCGTTGTCGATACCGAGTGACGGGATCTGTGCGAGTCCGATCAACCGTGTCGGGTCGGGCGCGCAGAACTCCTCGAACAGGAAGTTGTTGTAGGCCTCGACCCCGGCGAGCACGAAATCGTCGTCGTCGTCACCGAGGAAATGGCTCATCGTGCGTTGCGGCGGGAACAGGATCTCGGCGTCGACGCCGTCGATGTCCATGTCGGCCAGTCGGGCTTCGCCGTTGTAGCAGCCCGTCCGCGCCTCCTCGTACGTGACGCCGTACCAGCGGAACTTGTCGAACGGCATGCCCGGGGTCGCGACGAGGCCGATGGGGTCGGGGTCGCCTCCGACGGCGGTGAGCCATGCGTCGCCGCCCTCGGAATCCTTCACGAGTCTCGGCGCCTTGTCCTGATACTTGGACGACAGCCAGTTCGCCCAGATGTCCGGCGGTTCGAGGATGTGGCAGTCGGCGTCGACGATCTCGTATCTCGCCATTGCGATACCGTCCTTTGCTGACGTTCGTGTCAGTTTATTCGGAGGGGGTGCCGATGGCGCAACGGCTGCTGGCGGGTCTGCGCGTCGTCGATCTGGGAGACGAGCCGTCGGCTCGCGCGGCGCGGGTGCTCGCCGACCTGGGCGGCGCCGTGGTCCGCGTCGTTCCGCCGGCCGGCGACATGCTGCGCGCCAGGATGGCCCGGGCATGGAACGCGGGCAAGCAGGTCGTCGCGCTCGCCGACGACCATCCCGACCTGGACGCGCTCCTCGCGGCCGCCGACGTCGTCTTCGACTCGCCGGGCGCGGCCGGGACGCACCAACTCGATCCTGCGCGCGCCGCCGGGGCCGCGTGGGTGAGCATCACACCGTTCGGCCTCGACGGGCCACGCGCCGCGTGGCGCGCGTCCGACCTCGGCGTGATGGCCTCCAGCGGGAACATGTACTGCACGGGCGACCCCGATCGGGCCCCGGTGCGCTGCACCGAACCGGCGGCCTATGCGCACACGGCCGGCGAAGCCGCGTTCGCAGCCTTGAGCGCGTTGTGGAGCGGCGTTCCGCAGAGCGTCGACGTGTCGATGCAGGAGGTCGTGCTCGTCGCGAACATGGTCGCTCCCGCGAACTTCCCCAAGAGCGGCAACCGGGGCGGTCGACGGGGCGCGAACATCGGCCGCACGCGCGAGATCTGGCCGGCGCTCGACGGCTTCGTGTCATTCGGGCTCCGTGGGGGAAAAGCACGCGTCGCGAGTCTCGAGACCCTCACCAATCTCGTGGTCGAAGACGGCATTCCCGCCGCCGCGCTCACCAGCCAGGACTGGGACACCTTCAATCAGAACACCGCGAGCGACGCGGAGCTCGACGCGATCGCGACGGCGGTCGCCGCGTACTTCTCCCGTCACACGATGCAAGAGCTCTACGACATCGCGTGCAAGACCAACCTCATGCTCGCACCCGCGAACTCTCCGAGGGAGATCTACGCGTCGGCGCAGCTGGCGTCCCGGGAGTTCTTCGGACCCGTCGACGGCGTCGAGCGGTTCCCCCGGTCGTTCGTCGTGGTTCGTTCCGGCGACGGCGCCGCCGCCCCGGTGCGACCTAAATCCTTCGAGGCCGAAACCGCCGGCGCGCACTCGGCGTACCCGCGCGCCACACCGCGTCCGGCCGGAAGCTCGGCGTGGGCCGGGGTGCACATCCTCGAGTTCGGGGCCGGCGCGGCCGGTCCGATCGCGACGCGGTACTTCTCCGAGAACGGCGCCATCGTCTTGCGCATCGAGTCTCGGAACCGGCCCGACTTCCTGCGCGCGATGGCGCTCGCGCTCCCCGACAACCCTCACGGTCTCGAGGGGGCGCCGATGTACGACGGTCTCAACGTCGGCAAGCGCAACCTCACGCTCAATCTGAAGCAGCCGGCCGCGGTCGAGATCGTGCGCCGGCTCGTCGTCGAGTGGGCCGACGCGGTCGCGGAGAACTTCGCACCGCGGGCGATGAAGAGCTTCGGACTCGACTACGACAGCCTCGCCGCGATCAAGCCGGACCTCGTCATGATGAGCGCGTGCCTGAACGGCCAGACCGGTCCGCACAAGGATTATCCCGGCTTCGGGGGCCAGGGTTCGGCGCTCGCGGGCTATAACACGCTGACCGGTTGGCCCGACCGCGAGCCCGTCGGACCGTACGGCACGATCACCGACTCGCTCGCACCCCGCTACGTCGCCGCCGCGCTCGCCGCGGGCCTGCACTACCGCCGTCGCACCGGCCACGGCGTATACCTCGATCTGTCGCAAGTCGAGTCCGCGATCTGGACGCTCGCGCCCTGGCTGCTCGACTACGAGATCGACGGTGTCATCGACGTGCGCGACGGCAACAACCATCGCGATGCGCGCCTGCACGGCGCGTTCCCGTGCCTCGACGAGGACGGCATCGGCGACCGCTGGGTCACGATCGCGTGCTGGACCGACGACGAGCTGGCGCGGCTGCGGTCGATCGCCGGTGCCGACGTCGAGGCGTGGACGCGCGCGCACACACGATCTCGCGTGGCCGAGGAATTGCAGGCGGCCGGGATCGAAGCGGTGCCGGTACAGGACTTCGGCGACCTGCACGACGATCCGCAACTCGCGCACCGCGGTCATTTCGAGCCGCACGAGCACCCGTTTCTCGGCCCCGGCCTGTACGAACGGAACGGCTTTCGTCTCGCTGCGTGTCCGGGCGGCTACGACCGGGCGGGTCCGACGCTCGGCCAGGACAACGATTGGTCGCTCCGCGAGGTGCTCGGCCTGAGCAACGCCGAGATCGACGCATTGCGAGCGACCGGCGCGGTGGAGTGAGCTGGGCGCGTGCAAGTGCGCCGCGCGACTCAGGACGATCGAGCCTGGATCGCCGAGGTGGTCGTCGGTGCGTTCGCATCGACCAGGGTCGTCTCGCGCGGGCGGGTACACGACGATGCCGCGATGCTCGACGGCTTCGTCGTCGAGAACGACGGTCGTTCGGTCGGGTGCGCGCTCTGGCAGGAGGTCGACGGTGACGCCGAGCTCGTCGTGATCGTCACGACCTACCGCGGCGCCGGCGCCGGAACCGCGCTGCTCGACGCGGTCGTCGACCACGCACGCGCACACGGATGGAAGCGCCTCTGGCTGATCACGACCAACGACAACACCGACGCGCTCCGGCTCTACCAGCGGGCCGGCTGGGACTGGGTCGGCTGGCACCGGGACGCCGTGACCGAGGCGCGGCCCTTGAAGCCCGAACTGCCCGCAAACGGTGCGCACGGAATCGCGATCCGCCACGAGATCGAGCTCGAATACCCGCTCTGACAACGCGCTCGGCGGGGTGATTGCACGCGTATTACCGGTATCGTCGGAAACAACCTCCACCGTGTGAGAGGGCGGCAGATGACGAGTAGCGCGATTGGCCGGCGGGTCTGACCAGACGATGGCCGGCGAACGCGACGACCCTGATCGCGTGGGGGCGAGTTCCGCTCCCGAACGAGCGTCGGCCGACGCCGCTCCTCGGATGCTCTACCTCGCGGTGCTGGCCGTGCTCCTGGCCGTCGCGGCCACGCGCTCGCCGTTCGTGCTGTTCCACGGCCGGTTCTGGGCAGAAGAGGGCGGAAGCCACTTCCGTCACGCATTTTCGAACAGCAGCCCGACGAACGTGCTGTTCGTCTACAAGAACAGCGGCTATTTCGACTTCTTCTGCAACGTCGCGACGTGGATCGCAGCCCGAGGGCCCCTCGCTTACGCGCCGCTCGTCACCGTGTGGTTGTCGTTCGGCGTCTTGGCAGCCCTCTTGTGGGTGACGTTGTTCTGGCCGTCGGAGCTCCTGCCGACGCCGTTCGCTCGCATCGCGGCCGCGGTGTTGCTCGTCGTCGGAACGCTCGCGATTGCGGAGGTGTGGCTCAACTCGCTCGAAGCGCAGACCTACTGGGCAATCCTGGCGCTTCTCTTGCTCTTCGTGCGCTTGCAAACGGTGAGCCGCGGCCGATTCGTCCTCGGCTTCGGATTCCTTGTGATGGCGGGCCTGTCGGGCGTCTACGCGGGCGCGCTCGCGCCACTCTTTGTTGTTCGCGCTTTCCAGGAGCGCACGCGACGACACGTCGTCTATGCGGCGGCGGTGTGCGCCAGCGCGCTCGTCCAACTGGTCATCGCTGCCGGGCTGAGCGCCTCCGGTGAGGTGTCGTCCCAGAAGCTCGTTTTCCGAGGTTTTGGTACGGTAGCGAGGGCTACAGCCGGCTGGCATGTCGCGGGTTTCGTCTTCGGTCAACAGATCGCCGGCGAGTTCATTCAGCACTCGCACTCATACATCCGCCTCGGAGTGCTGTGCCTGTTCGCACTCGGGGTGTTCGTGTTCCTCGCCGTACTGCTTGCGCACGCTCCCAACGCCCGGGTATCGCTGCTGCTGGGCGGCGCGCTGCTCCTCGAAGAGGGGCTCGTGCACTACGCCGCCGGCAGCGTTCCCGGCGGGCGCTTCGCCGTCGTACCGATCGGCATCCTCACGTTGATGGTGGTGCACGGAGCCGCGACGGCTCGTCCGACGTGGTTGGCGAGGGCCGGGGCCGTGCTGTGCGGCATCGTGTTCCTCTTCGGGCTGTCGGGCTTCTGGACCCACCAAGCCAGAACTCTTCGGTGCATCGACTGCCCTCACTGGGACGCCGAAGTACGCCGATGGCGCGCCGGGCAGACCGATCAGCTCGCGATCTGGCCCTATCCCCAGTGGTATATCCGATTACCGCACCACGACAACAAATGAGCACGCGCGACGCCGTCACCGCGACCGGGTTTCTCAGTTCGCTCGCTCTGCGAAATACTGGCGGTAGTACGCGCGATCGGGATGGCGGACCTTCTCGACGAGGATGAACACGTTGTTCCACGGGTCGGCGAACCACGTAGTGCGCACCCCCGCCACGTCGGCGACGCCCTCGACGAGGAACGCGACGCCCTTCGCCTCGAGCGAGGCGCGCAGTGCGACGACGTCGTCGCACAACAGGCCGACGTGGGTGAAACCGAGCCGGGTGACATCGGCAGGCGGCGGCGAGCCCGTCGTGACCGACGGGTACTCGATCACCTCGATCACACGGTCGGTGCCGTCGTCGACGCCGACGATCGCGGCCTTCACCACGACCGGCATCGGCAGGAGCTTCCCCATGTCGCGCGATATCGCTTCGCCCTCCATCCGGTACGGCGGCGACAACAGCACCAGGCCCAAGACGTCGCGGTACCAGGCGACCGCCACGTCGACGTCGGCCACGTGCAACGCGGTGTGGGCAAGACCGGTGATCACGAGAACGAGCGCAGCATCCCGCGCACCCACTGCGCGTTGTCGGTGCCGTTCCAGCCCGCGAGCATCCCTTCGCTCAGGTCGTCGCACCCGTAACGCAAGGGCCCGTCGTCGTCGCAAATCGCGTCGACGATCCGGCGGGCGGCCTCGCCGGCCGGCGTGTACGACGCGCGGATGCCCTGGCGACCTTCCCACAGCCGCTCGGCGAGCTCGCGGTACTCGGCGTGCTCGACTGCGGCCGAGGGCCGGTCGGACGCCGCGAGCATCTCCGTCTCGATCGGGCCGGGCATGATCTCGATCACACGTATCCCGAACTGCGCGACCTCGGCCGCGAGCGACTCGCCTATCGCGGTGACCGCCGCCTTCGACGCGCGATACGTGCCGAGGAACGGCACCGGCGCGAGCGTCGACGACGACGTGATGTTGCAGATCACTCCTCCACCGGCGGCGCGCATGGTCGGCACTGCGCGCTTCGTCACCTCGACGAGCCCGAACACGTTGGTCGCGAACAGACGTTGCCACGACTCGAGCGGCATGTGCTCGACCGGGAGGTTGTCGCTCTCGACGCCCGCGTTGTTGACGAGCACGCGCAAGCCGTCGGGAAGCGCGATGCTCGAAGGGTCGGTGACGTCGAGCCGCTCGACCCGGATTCCCGATGGCCCCGGGAGGTCTTCGCCGTCCGCGGTATTTCTCATCGACGCGACGGTGTCGAAGCCACGCGCGGCGAGTTCGATCGCGATCGCGCGCCCGATACCGCGACTCGCGCCGGTCACCACCGCAGTGCCCCTGGGTTCCATGCGCGATAGCGTGCCACGTCTCGCGATGGACCTGCGCTTCACCGCCGATCAGGAACGCTTTCGCGCCGAGGCGCGGACCTGGCTCACCGATCGTCTCGACGGTCGGTTCGCGGTCGTGCGCGGGCGCGGCGGCCCGGGCGACGAGCACGAGCTGTTCGCAGAACGCCTCGAGTGGGAACAAGAGCTCGGTCGCGACGGATGGATCGGATTGGGCTGGCCGGCCGAGTACGGCGGCCGGGGCGCGACACTCCTCGAACAGGTGATCTTCTACGAGGAGTACGCCCGCGCCGGTGGGCCGGGACGCGTCGGCATCGTCGGCGAAGGTTTGCTCGGCCCGACGATCGTGCATTTCGGCGACGACGCGCAGAAACGCCGGGTCCTGCCGGGAATCCTGCGCGGCACCGAGATCTGGTGCCAGGGTTACTCGGAGCCCGACGCCGGCTCCGATCTGGCGAACGTGCAGACCCGTGCCGACCTCGACGGCGACGAGTGGGTGATCCACGGCCAGAAGGTATGGACGTCGCTCGCGCACTGGGCCCAATGGATCTTCGTGATCGCGCGCACCGACCGCGAGGCACCGAAGCACAAGGGTCTGTCGTACCTGCTCGTCCCGATGGACCAACCCGGGCGCATCGAGATCCGGCCCATCATGCAGATCACCGGTCACAGCGAGTTCAGCGAGACCTTCTTCGACGGTGCGCGCACCCCCGCCGCGAACGTCGTGGGCGAGGTGAATACGGGCTGGCGCGTCGCGATGGGCACCCTC
>JAUZEM010000598.1 GCA_030839005.1 Actinomycetota bacterium
CGCGATCGCTCGCATCCGGGCCCGATCGGCATCGGTCCACGGACGGCCCGCGTCGGCGTGTTGCCGCGCCTCGTCGAGGAAGCGGTCGAGCACGGTGTGCACGAGACTCCCCCGATCGATGGGCGCGAGCTGCATGATGTCTTCCGGGCGCTCGACCGGCTCGACGTGCAGCACGTACTTCATGAAGTACGCGTGCGGGCACGACGCCCACAACTCGAGGCGCGTCGGGGAGGTCACGTGACCGCCGGCGGAAGGGCTGATGACGCCGAGCCGGTCGGCGAGGTGCCCGAGGTTGCCGTCGAAGCGGGTGAACGCGGTGTCCCGGCGCGCCGCGGTGAGCTCGAGCCCGCGCGCCGCGGCCGGCGTCGCCGCCACCCACGCCTCGCCCGCGACCGCGGCCCGCACTTCGAGCTCGTGCCGGTTCGCCGGGAACGCGACGTGCGCCGCGCCGTACGCGTACGAGGCAATCGAACGAACGTCGTTCCCCAAGGCCGCAATCGTCGGCGCGAGGAAGCGAGACGGAACGTGCTCGGTGCTGCGCCGCAGATCACCGCGCGGGTAGGTACACACGCGCGCGTCCGCGGTCGATGCCAGCGCCGCGAGCAGCGCCCGCTGATCGTCGGCGGTGCGATCGGACCGCAACCGCAGCTCGCCACCGAGCGCGGCGCGTTCGCGGTCGCCGAGGAGCGGATCGTCTCTCGGGACCGACGGGAACAGTCCCTCCGCGAGCCCGCACACCCACAGGCGATCCAGATCGACACCGAGCGCCATCCCGACCGGTCCGATGAGCACGCCGTCGCCGAGACTGCCGACGCGATCGCGCGCCGCGTCGAGCTCGAGCTCGAACGTGCGCCGGAAGACGTCGATGGTCGGCGCGGGGTCGATCGCGTCGAGCGTGCCGAGCCGGTCGAGCACGGCCTCGACCCGGCGCGCCGCGACCTTCTCGAACGGCGGCCACGAATCGCGCCGGGTCTCGTCGCCCAGGTACCGCCGTACGAGCCGATGCGCGAACCGCGCGAGGCCGCTCCAGGTGCGGGGCAGCCGGGCGGGATCGAGGTCGCTCGCGAGGGTGGCGACGAATGCGCCGAGCGCGCCGACCTGCGCGCGGTCGCGCGCACCTCGTTCGTCGTCGGCAAGCGTCGACCCGTAGGCGTCGAGACGCGTGCGCCACTCGTCGACTCCGCGCACGACCCCGGCCCGGCGCGAGAGACGTTCCCATCTCGCCGCGGGGACGGCGCGGCCCCGACCGTCGAGCACCGGCGCGGCTGCGAAGAGACCGCAGACGTCGTCGCGTGCGAAGTCGGTGTCGGCGAGGGCGAACAGTCGCAGGAGCCCGCGGCCCAGGACCGAGTCCGACATCGTTCGGGTCGTCGCGCCGTTGTGGGCGATCTCCGCGAGGTCGAAGTGCTCGTGCAGCAGTCGCGCGTACGGCTCGTCGGACGCGTACAGCACGGCCATGCGCTCGAGCGGCACGCCCGCGCGCATCGCGTCGACCACATCGCGCACGATCGCGCGGACCTCGTCGTCGGGGTCGGATGCAGTCCGCACCTCCGTCCCCGTGACGGGCGCGATGCCCGCTTCCGCCGGGTCGGCGACGCGCCCGCCGACCCGGCGCAGGCTCGCGACGACCTGTTCGTCGGCCGGCGCGGCACCCGTGAGGCCGGCGATGATCTCGAGCCCGGTCCGCTCGCCGATCTCCCGGAGGAGACGGGCCGCGGGCGTGGTCCAGCGTTGCGGAAGGAAGCACACGAGGGTGCCGAGCTCGCGCACGAGCGGACGCCCGGCGACGACCGCGTCGGTCGCGACGCGCATGAGGTCGTGCTCGTCGTGCCAGGCGCGCTCCAGCAGCGATCTCGTGGCGCGATGCAGACGGACGACTTCACGCGCGCGCGGATGCTGCGCGGCAAGTATGTCGAGCTGGGCGGCATCGAGGTCGGAGAGCTCTCGGTGCGCGGCCACGAGCGCTTCCTCGGTGGCCGGGTGCTGCGCGACGGGCGCGAACAGGCCGGGGGCGCGCGCCAGCGCGCGGCGTACCGCCGACGCGACGACGGGGGTCGATACCGGGCGCCGGCCCGCGACCGCGAGCTCGGCGGCGCCGAGCAATTCCGCGAGCCGGTAGACGGTGAGGAACGTGACGCCGACGACACCGCGTCCAACGGCCGTGACCGCGCCGAGCTCACCCGACGCGAGCCGGCGGCGAGCCGAGACCCCGACCGAGTTCGTCGGCACCACAACCGTCACCGGCGCGAGCGCGTCGGATCGCTTGGCGCGCGCGACGGCGTCGCGCAGGGCCTGCGACGCCGGGCGCCCGTACGCGGTCGGCACGACGGTGATCGACACCGGCGGATCGTACGGCGGCCCTGGGACACCCGAAACCGGCTCGGGTACCGCCTGGTCAGGACGCGAGCGTGCGCCGGAAGAAGTCGACCGCGAGTTGGATCGCCTCCGGCGGAATGTCGGCGTGCGCTCCCGCCCACACGCCCATGCGCTTGGGCCCGGGAATCGACTCGAGCACCTCGATCGCGCCGTCGATCGGGAAGTGCTCGTCGCGCGTCATGTTGAGCATGAGCACCTCGCGGCCGCCGAGCCGCCGCACTCCGGAGCGGATCAAGTCGTCGCGGACCTCGTCGCCCATGAGGCCGCCGAGTGCGAAGACGGCCGAGCCCACCGACTCGAGGTCGGCCACGATCGAGAGTCCGAACATCGCGCCCATCGAGAACCCGGCGTAGCCCGTCGGTCCGGTGACGCGCCCGTCGGTAGTCCGCGCCGCGACGCACACCGCGCGCCAGTCGGCGGTCAGCTGCGCATAGTTCCGGGGATCCGACATGCGCCGAGCGATTTCGGCCTCGAACCGGTCGTCGGTGACCTCGGATCCGCGACGTTCTCCGTGACCGGGGCAATCCATCACGGCGACCGCGGCCGGAACGCCCCGACAGAATCCCTTCGCGATCATCTGCATCACGGGATCGTCCTTCGACAGGTGCGCGCCGTGGCCGAACAGGATCAACGGCAGTGCCTCGTGATCGCCGGGCGGCACGAACAGCAGCGTCGGTGGCGTCCGGTCATCGGCGAGGCGCAGGGGCAACAGCGGCATGACATGCAGTCGAGCACACGCGTACCCTGCTCACCAGATTGGGCCCACCAGACTGAGTTCGCCAGACCAAAGAGGCCGACCATGCGTGTACCGCTGACCGTGCGCGATTTCATCGAGCGCGCCGAGCTCGTGTACGGCGATCGCATCGGTGTCGTCGACGAACCGGACCAGCCGGCCGAGTCGCTCGGCGAGCTCACGTGGGCGGAGGTCGCGCGCCTCGCGCGCGCTCAGGCCGCGGGGCTCGACGCGCTCGGCGTCGCACCGGGCGAGCGCGTCGCGATCGTTTCGCACAACTCGGCGCGACTGCTGACCTCGTTCTTCGGCGTGTCGGCCTACGGACGCGTGCTCGTGCCGATCAATTTCCGCCTGAACGCCGAGGAGATCGGATACATCGTCGAGCACTCGGGCGCGTCGGTCCTGCTCGTCGATCCCGAGCTCGAAGAGTCGCTCTCGGCTGTCGTCGCGCGGCATCGTTTCGTCCTCGGCCGGCCGGCCGATGACGCGTTGTCGAGGTTCGACGCCGAGCCCGATCCGTGGATCCCCGACGAGGACGCGACCGGCACCATCAATTACACCAGTGGAACAACGGCGCGGCCCAAAGGTGTCCAGCTCACGCACCGCACCCTCTGGATCAACGCGACCACCTTCGGTTGGCAGACCGGCGTGAGCGATCGCGACGTCTATCTGTGGACGCTACCGATGTTCCATTGCAACGGCTGGGGGATGTCGTACGCGATCTCGGGCATGGGCGGCCGGCACGTCGTGCTGCGGAAGGTCGACGGCGACGAGATCCTCCGCCGCGTCGAACGTCACGGCGTGACACTCCTGTGCGGCGCGCCGGCCGTGGTGGCCTCGATCCTCGACGCCGCCACGCGTTGGCCCGGCTCGATACCCGGACGTGGCCGCGTGCGCATGGTTGTCGCAGGCGCGCCGCCGCCGACCCGGATGATCGAGCAGATGGAGACGGAGCTCGGGTGGGAGTTCATCCAGATCTACGGTCTCACGGAGACTGCGCCGCTGCTGACGATGTCGCGCGGTCGCGCCGAATGGGATGCGCTCTCCCCGGCGGCGCGTGCGCAGAAGCTCGGACGCGCGGGCGCGCCCGCGCTGGGAGTGCGCCTGGACATCAGCGACCAGGGTGAGGTGCTCGCCCGTTCGAACGTCGTGCTCGAGGGTTACTGGGAACAGCCCGAGGCGACCGCCGACGCGCTCGCGGGTGGGTGGTTCCACACCGGCGACGGGGGCACGATCGACGACGACAACTACCTGACGATCAGCGACCGCAAGAAGGCCGTGATCATCTCGGGTGGCGAGAACGTCAGCTCGATCGAGGTCGAGGACTGCCTCTACCAGCATCCGGGC
>JAUZEM010000043.1 GCA_030839005.1 Actinomycetota bacterium
GCGGTCGCGATCGCGAGGTGCAGCGCGACGCGCTCGTCGGGGAGCAGCTCGTCGAGCACGGCCTGGCGCAACAACGCGTGTCGGAAGTGGTAGCTCGTGCCGTCGCCCCCTGCGATCAGCAAGCCGCGGTCGACCGCCGCGCGCGCCGCACCGCGCGTCGCGTTGTCATCGAGCCCGGCGGCCGCGGCCAGCCATGCTTGCGGCGCGGTCGCGCCGATGACCGCGGCCGTCCGCACAAGGTGGCGACCGGGTTCATCGAGCACACTGAAGCGCGCCAGCATGAGGTCACGAACCGTCTGCGGAACGCCGGTCGTACCGAGCGCGGCCACGAGCTCCTCCACGAACAACGGATTCCCATCGGCGTCGTGCGCGATGCGTCGAATGTCGGCTGGGCTCGCGTCGGGGCCGAGCAGTATCTCGGCCATCTCCGCGGTCGAGTCTTCCGCGAGCGGTGTGAGCGCGATTTGGCGAGTGGCGAGCCGTGCGAGTTGGGCAATCAGGTCGCGCTCGGCGGCCGCGTCCTCGGCCCGGTACGTGACGACGAGCAAAATCGGCGCCCGGCCGAGATTGTTGGCGACGTAGCGGAACAGCTTGCCGCTCGCGGGATCGACCCAGTGCAGGTCGTCGACCACGAGGACCAGCCGCGTACGTGACGCGACATGTGCCAGGAGTTCGACGACCGCTTCGAACAGCAGGTGCTGACCACCACTCTCATCCACGCCCGCGGCATCGGCCTCGTCCAGGGAAAGGTGCGGGAGGAGACGCGCGATCTGGGACCGGACCCGGCGCGGAAGATCGTCGGCCGCGACGACGTCGGCGGTACTCAGCAGCCGTCGCAGCGCCTCGGTCCAGGGCGCATACGAGACGCCCTCGACGCAACCGCCCCGGACGACATGCGCCTCCTCGGCAACCCGGTCCGCGAACTCCTCGAGCAAGCGGGTCTTCCCGATGCCCACTTCCCCGCGAACGAGCACGAGCGATCCGGCGTCGCCCACGCCCTCCAACGCCTCGCGGAGGGCGGCGAGCGCGGACTCACGCCCGATGAGATTCGGGGTCCGCTCGCGGCGCCTCACGACTCCTCATTGTGGGCGATTCGATCTGAACCTGCCACGTCGGCCTCCTGCGCCCCCCAAGCCACCGTTCCGTTCGCCGCAATGTGCCACGCAACGTCACTGCGAGGACGCTTTCTGCGAACTGGTCAGGTGCACAATGGTTCGCCCCTCCCGTCCCCTGCAACATGGCGCCAGTCGCCGAACACGGCGATGCGTGTGAAAATGTGAGAGGACATCATGAAGAAGATCGCATTCCGCATCATTGCCGTCGGTGGTGGCCTGCTCGCAACGCTCGTTGCCGGTGGGGCGTGGGTCCGCGGCTGACACAACCAACTTCCGCCCGAAGCCGGCTTCCCGCTGGTTCGAGGTAGGCATTTTCAGCGCCGCGCTCGCCGCGGCGCTGATTCTGTTCGAGACGACGTGAAATGTGATCGGCTGGGAGTGTGGGACCTCCCAGCCGACCAGCCGAGAAGGGCTCCGCTTCTTTGGGGCCCTACGTCCGCTCCGCTCACGCGGGACACTACCCATGGCGGCACCGTCGTTCCAGCCCGTCCCCTTGGGCCACAAGGGCGGACGGTGCGGTCTACTCAGTTCAGCGCTGCGAGCCGAAGCGCCTCCAAGTGCCCGACGAACAGCTCGGGGTGGCGGTACATCCAGTCGTGGTCAACCGACCGGCAATCAGGCGCGCGTGCGACGTCGAACGATGCGCCGAGATCGTGCGCGAACGAGCGCCCGTCATCTCGTGACAGCAGCGAGTCCCGGTTTGCCCACAGCACGTGCGCCGGCAGCCGGTGCGCCGCGACCTGGTCGATATCGGACGATCGACCGCTCGTGAACCCCCACCACGCGGCCTGCGCGACCTCGCGCGGATGCGTCACCAGCGAGCGCAAAAAAGTACCGGCCGCGATCGGTGTCGCCATGCGCAACAAGCGAAAAGGATGGCGCGTTGCCTCTCGAGCGAGCGGCCATTCGCGTGATACCGCGAGCGTGTCGACGAACACGAGCTCGACGATTCGCACGGGCCAGCGCGTGGCGAAGCCCAGCTGGACACCGCCCGCGAAGGAATGCGCGACCATCGTCACGGCTTCGACGCCACGCGCATCGAGCGAGCATCGAAGACGCGCAACGATCGAGTTGTAGTCCCAACCGCCTGATACTCGATAGAGCTCAGGTACGAGAACTCGACATCGACCTCGGCGCGCGAGTAGCTCGGCTGTCCGGTGATACGCGGCGGGCGCGAGCGCAAAGCCGGGCAGCATCACGACGACGTGTCCGCTTCCCACGTCGATCGGTACCCGAAGCTGCTCGGCCGTCACGCGCCGACAACGGTACCGATGCGCCGGCAGCCCGCAGGCTGTTTCGACGGATACGTTGCACAGACGAGCTACAGGCGAGCCGAGGAGGTTGAAGCAGCATGCCCTTCGTCACGAGTCACATGTCCATCTCCCTCGACGGGTTCGTCGCAGGACCCGACCAGAGCGAGGACAACCCGCTCGGCGTCGACGGGATCAAGCTTCACCACTGGCACCTCGACGATCCCAAGCATCCGATCGACGAGGCCTTCACGCAGCGGCTACTCGGGCCCCGCGGCGCGTACATCATGGGCCGCAACATGTTCGGCCCGGTTCGCGGTGAGTGGGGCAACTCCGATTGGCGCGGCTGGTGGGGCCCCGAGCCGCCATACCACGCGCCGGTGTTCGTACTCACTCATCATCCGCACGACGCGATCGAGATGGAGGGCGGCACGGTCTTCCATTTCGTCGACAGCTTCGACGCCGCCTTGGCCGCGGCGACCAAAGAGGCCGGCGACCGCCCGATCGACGTAGCGGGAGGTGCGAGCGCGGTTCGCCAAGCGTTCCAGGCCGGCTGCCTCAATGAGCTCGTGCTCGACATCGTCCCGGTCGTGCTCGGAAGCGGCGAGCGGATGTTCGACAACGTGTCGGAACTGCGTGCAGAGCCCGTCGAGGTGGCGACGTCGCCGCTGGCCACCCACATCGTCTACAGGATCAACTAACCCATCGAGCCTCGGGGACTCAACGTCGAGGGGCGTTCGGTCAGATCGCCGTGCGACCGCCGTCAACGGCGACGACCGCGCCAGTGATGTAGCTGGAGCGCGGCGAGGCGAGGAACCCGACGACCTCGGCGATCTCGTCGACGTTCGCAGCTCGGTTGAGCAGCGTGGTCGTTCCCAGTGCTTCGGTGCGTTCAGGTGATGCACCCGCGGTGAACACCGGACCGGGGGCGATGGCGTTCACCCGCACACCGCTCGGGCTGAACTCGGCGGCCCAAGCGCGGGTCATCGACGACATTGCACCCTTCGTTGCCCCGTAAGCGGCGGCACCCGCCAGCCCGATCTGGCCCGCCATGCTGCTGACGTTGATGATGCTTCCCTCGCCCTTGGCCGCCATCTTCGGAGCGAGCGCGGCAACCAGGAAGTACGGCGCCCGAACGTCGCTGGCAAACAGTGCGTCGAACGTCTCGATGTCCAGATCCGCAGTGGGGCCGAACCACGAGAAACCGGCGCTGTTCACAAGCACGTCGACATCGCCCGCCTCTTCGACCAGGCGCCGCAGGTCAGCCGGATCGCTGAGGTCTGCTTGCACGAAGCGGGCACGGCCTCCCGCCCCGAGGATTGCATCCACCGTCTCGGCGCCTCTGGTTGCGTCTCGGCCGTGGACGATGACCTCGGCGCCGTCGCGCGCCAATCGCAACGCGATCGCCTGGCCGATCCCGGACGTCGCGCCCGTAACGAGGGCCGTGTGGTCTGCGAGGTCGTCGGTCTGCGCCGTTGCCATCTGCACTCCCACTCTTCGTTGTCGCCGCCGCCTTGGGGGAATTACGGCGTTCGGGGGCAGCTGCGACGCTTGCTATGTGCCCGTCAATTGGTTGTTCTCGGCGAGGAGTCGGTCGAGCTCGGCGAGGGCGCACTCGACGATGCGGTCGTCGGACATGGCGATGCCGGTCGCGCGCGCCGCGTCGTAGAGATCGGGGCCGAGTTGGGCTCGGGCCTGGTCGAGTGCTGCTTGACGGTCGGCGCGCACTAAGTAGGTCAGAGACCCGTCGGTGATGGCACCGCCGAGCTTCGCCGCGAGCTCCGGAGCGTCGAGATCGACGGCGACGTTGACACCGCAACTGAGCACAAAGGCCAACATGACCAGCTGTCCGCTGTCGTGGGCGCGAACGACCCCTTCGCGTAACGCCTCGATGGCTGGGCCGCGTTCGCGGCGGCGAGCACGGAGCTTGGCGAGCAACCCGAGAGGTTGCAGCACGTCGGGTGCGTCGGGCGTGGCGACAGCGCGGCTGTGGGCCAGGCATTCTTCGAGCGCCCGGATCGTTTCGTCAGTCTCGTCGGCTCGACGCGTCCCTGCGAACCACCGGAGCGCAACGATGAGCTGGCTCGGGTTGGCGAGCGTGCGGGCCCGCCGCAGGGCGTCCTCGGCTGGCGCGCGGGCCTCCTCGAGCTGACCGGCCACAGAGCCGCCCATCAGGCCGTTGAGGTCGAGCTCGAGGTGGGCATAGTCGGGGGCATCGATGGCGTCGAGTGCTCGCCGGCCAGCTGCGAGCGTCTGCTGCGCTGCGGGGTGGTCCCCGGCAAAAGAGTAAGCGCAGGCGAGCGCGCTATGCGTCCATCCGGGGGAGGGCGTGTCACGGGGGAGCCCGTCGCGCAGCGCCTCGGACGCACGCGTGCGTGCGAGATCGAGGTCGCCTTCGAGGACCGCTTTCCAGGCCGCAGCAGTAAGCACTGCGCAGCGCCGACCGCGTGTCGAGGTCTCCGCGCGCGCCAGGGCGGCTTCGGCCCATTCGCCCACGCCGGCCGACGGGCGATAGAAGGACTGGCCGACGAGCGGGGCGATGATCCGCAGACCCAGCTCGGCGTCGGCTGGTGCTTCGGTGTCGAGGGCCCAGGCCACCGCCGCGCGGAGGTTGTCGAGCTCGGCGTCGAACCGCCCGACCCATGCGGCCTCGTCGGACCCTTCCAGGCCGCGTCCGGCGGCTTCGGCGAACGTGGCGTAATGCTCGGCGTGGCGACGGCGGTAATCCTCGGCGTGGCCGGAGTCGTCAAGGCGTTCGAGCGCGTACTGACGCAGCGTCTCGAGCAGGCGAAAGCGTCGCGTCGCCTGCGGGCCGTCTTCGAGGACGATCATCGACTTGGCGGCCAGGTCGTCGAGGGCGTCCCGCACATCCCACGCCGCGAGCTGGTCGCTTCCCGCGACGTCGGTGGCAGCATCGGCGTCGAAGCTCTCGGCGAACACGCCCAGGCGGTCGAAGACAAGGCGCTCGCGCTCGCCGAGCAGCGCATACGACCACTCGATG
>JAUZEM010000066.1 GCA_030839005.1 Actinomycetota bacterium
CCATTGGGTGAGCAGTGATCTCATGACCGGGCCCCTGCAGCTCGATGCCGATGCGTTGAACGCGTGCGTCTCGTGCGGTCTCTGTCTCCCGCACTGTCCGACCTACCGGGTGACAGGCCGCGAGATCGCCTCACCGCGCGGACGAATCGCCGCGATGCGCGCGGTTGAGGCGCGAGACGCGCCGATCGACGACGCGTTCCGGTCGGCCATGGAGGAATGTGTCTCGTGCCGGGGCTGCGAGGCGGCGTGCCCGTCGGGCGTGCAGTTCGGCCAGCTCATGGAAGCGACGCGCGCGGCGCTCCCGCCGCCGCGATCCCACGCGCGACGGGTCGCGGAATGGCTCGCCTACCGGGTCGTGCTCCCGCGCCACTGGCTCCTTCTCGCGTGCACCTGGGTCGCGTGGGCCGGACAACGCCTTCGCCTCGTTCCCGCGCGCCTCGGGCTGCCCCGGCTGTCGGCCCGGTCGCTCGCGAGATCTTTGGAGATTCCGATCGGCGGCCACCCGGACGCGTGGCTATTCACCGGCTGCGTCATGAACGCATGGCTGCGCGATACGCACCGTTCGGCCGCGCGGGTGATGCGCGCGACGGGTGCGCGCGTCGGGCGACCTCCCACGAGCGGCGCGTGCTGCGGCGCGTTGCATCTGCACGCTGGTCGCGACGCGGAGGCGCGCGCGCTGGCGACACGCGTGATGACGGCCATGCCGGGCGACGCGCCCATCGTCGTCGACAGCGCCGGATGCGGCGCGGCAATGAAGGAGTACGGGGAGCTCCTCGGCTCGGCCGAGGCGCGCGCGTTCGGCGCACGCGTGAAGGACTTCTCCGAGTGGCTCGCGCTCCGGCCCCCGCTGCCCCTGCGCCCCGCCGGCATCTCGGTCATCGTCCAAGACCCGTGTCACCTCCGGCACGTACAGAAGACACACGGCGCAGTGCGGACCGTCTTGGCCGCGGCGTACGAGCTGGTCGAAACCGCCGACGACGGCCTGTGCTGCGGGGCCGGCGGCGCATACTCGGTGACGCAACCCGAGCTCTCCCGTCGCATCCTCGATCGCAAGGTCGACGCGCTGCGCGCCGCGGCCGGGAAGCCGGATCCGATCGTGGCGTCGGCCAATCCCGGATGCATGGTCCAGCTCCGCGGCGCGGGCATCGACGCCCGCCATCCGGCCGACTTGATTGCGGAGGTACTCGATGAATGATCGCCTGGAGCAGATCGCCGAACGACTCGCGGCGATCGAAGAGGAGCTCCGCGATCTCGCCTACGAACGGCTCGCCGAGGTCGCCCGGTCTCCCGACAGCGATGCCGGCGCCGCCGCGGCCTTGCAGGAGAAACGGCTGCTGCAGGCGCGCCGCGCGATCGCGAAGGCGATCGGCGCGCTCGCGCCTTCGCCGGCCGACGACGCGTGAGCAATTATTCGGGCTCGTTCAGCCGATCGATCAGCTCGCGCAGACGCGAATAGGAACGACGATCGAACCGCATGCGCAGCCGGTCGAGGTCGGGCACGTCGTCGTCGCCGATCTCGGCCTTGCTCGTCGTCGTGGCCTCGATGCGCCCGCTGGCGAGGATGTCCGCGAACTCGCGATTGAGCGCCTCGAGCCGCGCCGGCCCCGGGAGGCGCTGCATGCGCAGTACGAGATCGCCCTCGACGAACCGCAACGAGTGGTAGTTCCGGTAGAAACCGGTGATCTCGGCGAGCGCGACGGACGCGTCGTCGGTGATCTTCACGAGCCGCAGGTCCTCCGGCGAGATATAGCCGCGAGCACGCAGCTCACGCTCGACGACCTGCATCCAGCTCAGCCAGAACGTGCCTCCGGGGACGTCGAGGAGCACGATCGGGGCGGGCGGGGCCTTGCCGGTCTGGACGAGGGTGAGCAGCTCGAAGCCCTCGTCCAGCGTGCCGAAGCCTCCGGGCAAGAGCACGAACGCGTGCGCTTCCTTGACGAACGTCACCTTGCGGGTGAAGAAGTAGCGGAAGCTCACGAGCTTGGGATCGTCCGCCAGGAATTGCGTCGACGCGGCCTCGAACGGCAGCCGGATGCTCACGCCGAACGAGTTGGCGGCACCTGCGCCCTCGATTCCTGCTTCCATTATCCCCGGCCCCGCGCCGGTGATCACCATCCAGTCGGCCAGCGCGAGCTCGCGCGCGAGCGCGACGGTCTGCTCGTACAGTGGATCGTCGCGGCGCGTGCGCGCTGATCCGAAGATCGCGGCCTTGCGCGCCGCGCGGTACGGCTCGAAGACGGCGAACGCGTAGCGCATCTCCTTCAGCGCCGCGTTGGCGATCTTCAGATCGCCACGCGTCGCGCGATCGCGCGCCAGCCGAACAGCAGACACGATGAGCTCGAAGACGAGGTCGGCGTCGTTGACGTCGCCGATCTTGTTGATCAGCTGGTCGATGTCCTGATCGATCTCGGGATCGCCGGTGCGATACCGCGGGAGCCGCGCCACCGCCCGGTCAGCCTCCGACCACCGGCCGTGCGAGCGAGGCGAGCACTTCGACCGGCCGTGGGCCCAGGTGCGAGATCGCCTCGGCCGCTCCCAGTGAGGCGAGTCGCCCGCAGGTTGCCAGCTCGTAGCCGTGGGTGAGCCCGTACAGGAAACCGGCGGCATACAAGTCGCCGGCGCCGGTCGTGTCGACCACCGCCACCGGTTGCGCGTCGATGACGTGCACGTCTTCGCCCGCGACGATCACCGAACCGTGCGCACCCCGGGTCAGCGCGGCCATCTCGCAATGACCGCGCACGCGGTGCAGCGCCTCGTCGAACGTGTCGACCTCGTAGAGCATGGTTATCTCGTGCTCGTTTGCGAACAGGATGTCGACGTCGCGCTCGATCAGCTCGAGGAACTCGTCGCGGTGTCGTTCGACGCAGAAAGGGTCGGAGAGTGTCAGCGCGACGCGCCGGTCGGCCCGATGGGCGATCGCCGCCGCGCGCCGTACCGCCTGCTTCGCGGGCGGCGGATCCCACGCGTAGCCTTCGAGGTAGGTCACCGCCGAGCTCGCGACGAGCGCTTCGTCGATGTAGGTCTCGTCGAGCTCGGCGCCCGCCCCGAGGAAGGTGTACATCGTGCGCTGGGCGTCGGGTGTGACGATGACCAGACAGCGCCCGGTGGGCGCTCCGGTGGTGGCGGGGGACACCTCGAAGTGCACGCCGACGCTGCGCAGATCGTGCGAGAAGACCTTCCCGAACGTATCGTCGGAGACCCGTCCGATGTACGCGGCGCGACCGCCGAACGACGCGACACCCGACGCGGTGTTCGCCGCGGACCCGCCCGAGGTCTCGGTGGCCGGTCCCATCTCGGCATAGATCTCGTCGGAACGAGCCGCGTCGACCATGGTCATCGCGCCGGGCTCGACGCCGGTACGGGCAACGAAGTCGTCGTCCGCGAAGGAGAGAACGTCGACCAAGGCGTTGCCGATGGTCAGCACGTCGAAGCGACTCACGTCCTCACTTCCTGACCCCGAGGGCGAGCTCGACCGGCTGAGTCTGGGGCGAATGCTCCTCGACCGGGCGCAGGCGTCGTCCCGCGGTTCGCGTGCGGCCGTAGAGCGTCGTGCGCTGGGCGAGCGTGCGGCCGATCGGCTCGACGATCGATCGGAACTCGGCCTCGTCGAGCTCCTGGCCGTGGCTCGCACCGGCGGCACGCGAGATGTTCTCATCCATCAAGGTTCCGCCGAGATCGTTCGCGCCGGCCTGCAGGACCTGACGGGTGCCGCCGATCCCGCATTTCACCCACGATGCCTGCACGTTGGGGATCGTGTCGCGGTAGGCGATGCGACCGACCGCGTGCATCAGGATCACTTCGCGGAAGGTCGGCCCTCGCCGAGCCTTGCCCTGGATGAAGATGGGCGTCGCCATGTGCACGAAGGGGAGCGGCACGAACTCCGTAAAGCCCCCGGTCTCCTTCTGGAGATCGCGTGTGCGCACGAGATGCCGGGCCACATGCACCGGCCGCTCCACGGTGCCGTGCATGATCGTGACATTCGACTTGAGGCCCACCTCGTGCGCGGTCCGATGGGCGAACAGCCATTCCTCGGTGTTGACCTTGTCGGGGCAGATGATCGCCCGCACCTCGTCGTCGAGAATCTCCGCCGCCGTTCCCGGAAGTGTGGCGAGGCCGGCTTCCTTCAGTCGGAGCAGGTAATCGGGCAACGGCATGCCGAGCCGGCGGGCGCCTTCCGTCACCTCGAGGGCCGTGAACCCGTGCACGTGGATCGCGGGCGCGACTTCCTTGACCGCGCGGGCGACATCGACGTAGTAGTCGCCGTCGAAATCGGGATGGATCCCGCCCTGCAGGCAGACCTCGGTCGCGCCGCACTCGACGGCCTCGACCACCCGCCGTTGCATCTCCTCCATCTCGAGGAGGTACGGCTTCCCACGGAGGTTGAGCGAGAGCGGTCCCTTCGAGAACGCGCAGAATTTGCAACGGTAGGTGCACACGTTCGTGTAGTTGATATTGCGATTGCGCACGAACGTGACCTCGTCGCCGACGATCTCGCGGCGCAGCTGGTCGGCGACTTCGGCGACCCGCGCGACTTCAGGACCACGCGCCGCGAGCAGCGTCACGATCTCGTCGACGCCGACCTCTTCACCCGCGAGCACCCCGGCGAGCACCTCACCGACCGGTCCAGAGGTGGCGTGGGTCCACTCGGCCGGCAGGAGGTTCGGCGGCTCGAGGTCGTCGCGACCGGGCGCCCACGCAGTGTCGCGCGCGAGCCCCTCGAGATCGGAGGCAACGAGCACCGCGGTGCGAACGTCGGGGTGCAGCCACTCCTCGGCGTGCTGCACGTACTCGGGATACACGGTGAGGCGGGGCGCGAGCACGAAGCCGGCGCCCTCGGTCGCGGCGCGCAGGCGGTCGAGCGCCGGCCACGGTCGCTCGGGGTTCACGTGGTCGATCGTCAACGGAGAAACGCCGCCCCAGTCGTCGATGCCCGCCGCGAGCAACACCGTGAAGTCGTCGCTCAGGTTCGGTGGCGCCTGCAGGTGGATCTCGCCGGGAAGGATCAACCGGGCGGCCGCGATCGACCACAGGAACTCGTCCGTCGGGCACGGCTCGGCGCGGTGCATCGCGGTGCCGGCCTTGGGCAGGAAATTCTGGACGATCACCTCTTGCACATGACCGTGCTCGAGGTGCGCGTTCGCGATCGCGACGAGCGCCTCGATGCGCTCGGCACGCGTCTCGCCGATCCCGACGAGGATGCCGGTGGTGAACGGCACGCGCGCCCGTCCGGCCGCGTGCAGCGTGGCGAGACGTCGAGCCGCGGTCTTGTCGGGCGCGCCGTGATGCGCGCCACCGGGCTCGTGCAGGCGGTCGGCGAGCGTCTCGATCATCATCCCCTGCGACGGGCTGACCGCGCGCAGGCGCGTGAGCTCGGCCTCCGACAGCGCGCCCGCGTTGGCGTGGGGAAGCAGCCCGGTCTCGTCGAGGACGTGCTTCGCCACCGATGCGAGGTAGTCGACGGTGCCGGCGAACCCGTGGTCGCGGAGCCAAACGGCGGCTTGCGGGTACCGGTCTTCGGGTGCCTCGCCGAGAGTGAACAGCGCTTCGAAACAGCCGAGTGCCGCGCCCCGCGAGGCCAACTCGAGCACCTGAGCTTCGGCCAGGTACGGAGTATCGAGGCGGGCCGGCGGCTTGGCGAACGTGCAGTAGCCGCAACGGTCGCGGCACAGCATCGTGAGCGGCACGAACACCTTGGGCGAGAAGGTGATACGCCGGCCGGTCCGCGCGTCCCGGCGCGCCGCGGCGGCCGGCATCAGCTCGGTCGGGGGCGCGTCGAGCAGCTCCCGGAACGACGAGGCGCTGAGCATGCGGGCGACCCTAGTCGGCCCCCAGCGCCGCCCGGTCTCCCAGCCACAACACCTTCTGGGCCCGGATCCGCGCGCCCGGCAGATCCTCTCCGGCGCGAATTCTCCGGATCGGCTCGCGCTTGTCGTCGCCGGCGACGGTAACCACGGCGAGGGACGCGCGTTCGATCGCGGGAAACGTGAACGTCAACCTCCGGTGCGGATGCGCGCCGTCGCCGTTCTCGACGACCAACCGTTCGCGCTCGTCGACGGCGGCCGTCCCCGGAAACAGCGAAGCGGTATGACCGTCGGGTCCGAGGCCGAGGTGGACGATGTCGATCCCGGCCGATGCGCGCACGAGCGCGTCGTACGCGTCGGCGCCGGCCGCGACCATCGAATGGACGGCCCGGGGGGACACGTGGTCGAGCAGGATCCTCCGGGCCATGCCCTCGTTCGAGTCGTCCGACTCCACGGGCACGATCCGCTCGTCGCCGAAGTACACCTCGACGACCGACCACTCGAGCGCCTCGCGTCGTAGCGCGGTATAGCACCGGTGCGCGAGCTCACCTCCCGAGAGCGCGATCGACCGCGGCGTGAGCTCGGTGAGCAGGCGGGCAAAGGCACGCGGAACGTCGTCGACGATGCGGGTCTGTCCGGGAAGCTCCACGTCTGCCATTCTTCCCCGAGCCATGGATCGAACGACGGTCAAGGTCTACGAGACGAACGTCGACGAGTGGATCGAGCACCGCCGCCGGGCCCGGCCGCCGTCGATCGACACGTTCGCCGCGCGCGTCCCGTCCGGTGTGCGCGCCGACGCCGGTTGCGGGCCGGGATGGCACAGCGCCGAGCTCGGAGAGCCGGTCGTGGCGTTCGATGCCTCGCCCGCGATGGCCGCGCAGGTCCGCACCTTCGCGCCCGGCGCCTGGCCGATCGTCGCCGACCTCGAGCATCTTCCGTTCCGTCCGGGCGCGCTCGCCGGGGCATGGGCGCACCGGTCGTACATGCACATCGCGAGCGGGCAGTTGCCGATGGCGCTCGCCGAGCTCCACCGATCCATTCGACCGAGCGGCGCGATCCACCTGCAGGTGACCTCCGATCGCCATCAGGCGAATGCGGACGAAAGGTTTCCCAACCGTCATTTCTCGTGGTGGCGAGCCGATCACCTGCGCGACGTCGTCGAGGGTGCGGGCTTCGAGTTGGACGACCTGGTCGACGACGGCGACGAATGGATCGACGTCGAGGCGACGCGCGCACGGATGCTTCCGGACACCGTTGGGCCGGAGATGCGCGTGCTCGTCATCGGCCTGAACCCGAGCCTGCTCTCCG
>JAUZEM010000073.1 GCA_030839005.1 Actinomycetota bacterium
TCCGCCTCTTGACCGCCCCGGCCTCCAATCACTCCCACCACGACCGCACCGAGAAGCAGAACGAGCAGCGCAACCCCGGCGAACGCGACCAACGGTACGCCGCCACCGAACGCCGGCGTTCTACAGCGCGGACTATGCACTCGAGCCACTTGCACGAGGCGGCGGCGTGCCGTCGTCGAGTTGGCGGTTCAGGGTGAGCAGGCGGCCCATCACGGGAAGTGCGAGCAGGTTGACGCCGTGCAGCACACCGATGATCAGCAGGATCCCGCCAATCCGAGCAGTCTCGTGCTGGAGCTGGTTGGCGTCGACCGTCCGGCCCCAGTTCTTGGCCGGCGCGTAGCGGATCGTGAACATGATGTAGGCGGCAAAGATCAGGTAGTACGCGATATCGGTGAGCACGATGAAGCTCTTGCCGGTTCGGGGGTTGGCCCGGAAGACGTCGGCTGCGTAGCTCTTGCCGAAGCGCTTGATCAGCGGCCCCATCCAAAGGGCCAGCCCGACGAGGAGCGCATCCGTCAGGAGTTCGAGTACCCACCAGTCCATCAGCAGTTCTCCTTGTCGTAGTTCCGTCGTCGCGAAGGCGACGGCGGCAATCGCGCCGAGCACGCACGCGGCGATGCCCGCGGCGCGGCGACGCTGCTGCCGGCGACGCCGGTCGTCGTCGATGCTCAACTGGATTCGTGCAAAGAGGTCCGGACTCTCCTCGGCTGCCGACACGCCCGCGAGCAGCGCGTCGCGCACGCGGTTCTCTACGACCGTCACGACGTCACCACGACGGGCTCCGACGGTCCGTTGTCGTGCTCGGCTTCTGATCCGAGCCTGCGCTCGAGCGCGGCGAGTCCGCGACCGAGGTGCGTCTTGACGGAGTTGCGGGAGATGCCGAGCGTCTGGGCGATGTCGTCGATACCGAGCTCGTCGTAGTACCTGAGCACGAGGCAGTCGCGTTGGCGATGCGGAAGGTCTCGCAACGCCTCGATGACCCGCTGCTGATCTTCGCGCAGCGTTATCTCGTCCTCGACGGCCGCCTGATCGTCTTCCGGCAGGTGGTGGCGGAGGGAGACGAGACCACGACGGTTGTGGTCTCGCGCCAGGTTGAGGACAATCGAGCGCAGGTACGCGGGCGCCTTGGCGGGATCCTCGATGCGGTGCGTGTTGCGGGACAGCCGGATGAAGGCCTCCTGCACGAGATCTTCTGCCGCGTTGCGGTCGTCGACGAACAAACGCGCCAGCCGGACGAGTGAGGATGCCTCTTGGCGGAAGAGAGCGATGATGAGCGCGTCGACGTCGATCCCCGCGCGCGTCGCGTCGAGAGCAGGAGCCCCGAGCGAGACGGCGTCGGCCATCGGTAGCACCAGCGTTGCAACCATCGCACCGACAGACGCATCGAGAGGTGGCCGCGGGCGACAAACCGCGTCAAACGTGTCTCGCAAGATCCGCTCGAGCGCGTCGCGCACGGCTTCCGGCGGCTGCCGCCATCCCGCCCAATCCACGTTGCATGCTGCCACGCGGGGCGGATCTCGCTGCGCTCTCGGAATTCTTCTCGATCTGTGTCGCCCGCGGCGCCACTTGCCTCGTCTGTACACGTGACGGACCGGAGCGGCCCGCTCATCGAATCAGCGTGATCGGGCTGGGCCCGCGCGCGGGACCCAGGAGGACACATGCGAGCAGCAACACGAGGACGAGCGGCATGGATAGGCGCCGCCCTCGCGATCGGAGTCATCGCCGGCACCGCGCCCGCGGGGGCCGACGGTGCGGTCGTCGCGACCGCCGCGGCTTCGGTCACGCCGAACCCGGCCTTCGTCGCGAATGCCACCGACGCCGTGAATCCCGCGCTGGGCGCCGGCGCCCGAGTCCACATCGTCGTCAATGACGGCCAGGGCGGACAGACGCTGGTGAGCCTGGAAGTCGACGGCCTTCCGGCCGGTCGATCGTTCGGCGCCCACTTGCACCGCGACAGTTGCTCCAGTGCCTTCGGCGGGCCGCATTACCAGGCGCCCGATCCCGCGAGCCCCGTCGCGGCCAACGCCGACGCCGATCACGAGGCGTGGCTCGACTTCACGACGAACGCCGCGGGTCGCGGCCGGGCGCTCGCCGTCGTTCCGTTCGAGGTGCAACCCGGAGCGCGCGCGGTGGTGATCCATCAAGGCGAACACACGATGGCCGGCGGCACCGCCGGGCAACGGCTCGCCTGCATCGACGTCAGCATCTGAATCGACATGGCAGACCACGCCGCGCCGGACCCATCCGGCGCGGCGTGGCGCGAATGCGAGGGACATCAATGGCAACGAACGTGATCGAGATCGAGGGTCTCCGCAAGGAGTACCGGGGCCGGCATGTTCGCCGGGTGGCAGCACTCGACGGTGTCGACCTCGTGATCCCGTCGGGCGGCATCTTCGGCTTCCTCGGGCCCAACGGTTCCGGCAAGACGACGACAATTCGCTGTCTGCTCGGGCTCGTTCGCCCCACGAGCGGACAGGTCCGGCTCTTCGGGCAGCCAGTTCCGCGCGCCCTGCCCTCCGCACTGCGTCGCATCGGCTCGATCGTCGAGTCTCCCGCACTGTTTCCGACGATGAGCGGTCGCGAGAATCTCCGACTGCTCGCGGCCGTCGATCGCATCGGTCCGCGCCGGGTCGACGACGTGCTCGGCGCGGTCGGGCTCGCCGACCGGGCGGGCGATCTCGTCAAGAAGTACTCACTCGGCATGCGGCAGCGTCTCGCGATCGCGGCGACGTTGCTCAAGGAACCCGCGCTGCTCATCCTCGACGAGCCCGCGAACGGCCTCGACCCGGCGGGGATGCGCAGCGTGCGCGAACTCCTGCGCCGGTTGGCCGCGGAGGGCCGCACCGTGCTCGTCTCGAGCCACGTGCTCTCCG
>JAUZEM010000091.1 GCA_030839005.1 Actinomycetota bacterium
GAGACCGCCGGCCGGCGCCCGCGTCGCCGGCGTCCGAGTACGCGGAGAATGGCGCCGCGACCGACGGCGCGCCCAAGAAGCGTCGCCGCCGCAGAGGTGGCCGGGGACGCGGCAAGGGTGACGAAGCTCGTGGCGCGGGCGCGGCAGTGGTCCCGACGCGCGCGCCCGGCCGATCAGGTGCCGCGCCGGGCCGTAGCGCCGTGCAGTACGTCGACGCCGGTGAGCTCGGCGACGTCGACGTCGACGGCACCGCATTGCTCGATTCGCTCGACTCCGAGACGCTCGAGCGCCGGCGCGGCACCCGTCGCAAGGGTCGCCCGGCCGGCCGGTACCTCATGGTCGTGCACGTTCGCGCCGACGGGTTCGCGCACATCGGCGTGCTCGAGGGGCGCCAGCTCATCGAGCACTACGTGTCGTCGCCGACCGACGACAACACGTCGATCGACGGGAACATCTACCTCGGACGGGTGCAGAACGTGTTGCCCGGCATGGAGGCGGCGTTCATCGACATCGGCACGCCCAAGAACGGTGTGCTCTACCGCGGTGACGTGGCATACGACCCCAACGACGTGGAAGGTGGCGAGAAGCCGCGTATCGAACGGGTGTTGCGTAACGGCCAGGCGATCATCGTGCAGGTCACGAAGAACCCGATCGCGCACAAGGGCGCGCGCCTCACGCAGGAGGTGAGCCTCGCCGGCCGATTCGTCGTCATGGTGCCCGGCCAACCGCAGACCTACGGCATCTCGAAGCGGCTTCCCGACGACGAGCGCAAGCGCCTCCGCCGAGTACTCGACCGGTTGCGTCCCGCCGACGCGGGGCTGATCGTTCGGACGGCGGCGGAGGGCGCGACCGAAGAGGAGCTCGAGCGCGACATGCTGCGCCTCAACGCCCAGTGGCGACAGATCTCGGAGTTCGCCAAGAAGGCGAAGCCGGGCAGCCTGCTCTACAAAGAGCCGCAACTCGCGATCCGGCTGATCCGCGAAGAGTTCACGAAGGAATTCCGCGGCGTGGTCATCGACGATGCGGCCCTGTACGAAGAAGTGAACGGGTACATCGAGGCGATCGCGCCGGAGCTCGCGGAACGGGTCGAGTACTACGACGCGGAGGCCGAACGCCTCCCCGTCTTCGAGAAGTTCCACGTCCACGAGCAGCTGCACAAGGCGCTCGACCGCAAAGTGTGGCTGCCGTCGGGCGGATCGCTCGTGGTCGAGCGCACGGAGGCTCTGACCGTCATCGACGTCAACACCGGGAAGAACGTCGGAATATCGAATCTCGAGGAGACGGTCTACCGCAACAATCTCGAAGCCGCAGAGGTCGTCGCGCGCGAGCTGCGACTGCGCGACATCGGCGGCATCATCGTCATCGACTTCATCGACATGGAGATCAGACAGAATCGCGAGGCGGTGGAAGAAGCGTTCCGGCAAGCGCTCGCCCGCGACAAGACCCGCACCCAGGTTTTCCCGATCTCGGAGCTCGGCCTGGTCGAGATGACACGCAAGCGGGTCTCGGAGGGACTGGTCGAGACGTTCTCGTCGACCTGCCCGCACTGCAACGGCCGCGGCTTCGTCGTCGACGAGTCCATGTTGGAATAGGGCCGGTTGGATTAGGGCCGGTAGGAGTAGGGCCCGCTTGGGGCCTCCCGGGCCCGTCCGCTATCCTTCCCCGGTTCCGAGAAGCACTCTGAAGAGGCATCGCGCATGTACGCAGTCATCCACACCGGCGGCAAGCAGTACCGCGTGGCCGAAGGCGACCGCCTCGACGTCGAGCGTCTCGAGGGCGAAGAAGTCACGCTCCGGCCGGTCATGGTCGTCGATGGCGAGAGCGTGCTCGCCACGCCGGCCCAGCTCGGCGCCGCCGCGGTGACGGCTCGGATCGTCGGCGAGGCGAAGGGACCGAAGATCAAGGGCTTCACGTACAAGAACAAGTCGAACGAGCGCAAGCACTGGGGCCACCGCCAGAAGTACTCGACGATCGAGATCATCGGGATCACGAAGGGCTAGGAGCGGAACATGTCGAAGAAAAAGGGTGCCGCATCCTCCCGCAACGGCCGCGACTCCAACGCCCAGCGGCTCGGCGTCAAGCGATACAGCGGCCAGACCGTCACCGCGGGCACGATCATCGTGCGCCAGCGCGGGACGCGATTTCACCCCGGCTACAACGTCGGGTTGGGCCGGGACGACACGCTGTTCGCGAAAGCGGACGGGGTCGTGAAGTTCGGCTCCCGGCGCGGCCGCAAGCTCGTCGACATCGTCCTGTCCGGCGCCTGACGCGGATTTCGCGCCAAACAGTTTGGTGGGTCTCCGGCGCCTGACGCCGCTTTCGCGCCAAACAGTTTGGCGAGGTTCCGGCGGGGGCGCTTCAGTCGTGTCGGGGCGCGAGACCCTCGGGGAGCGCGTCGGCGTGGACGACGGTGAGCGTCTTGGTCGTGCGGGTGATCGTGACGTAGAGCAGTCGCAGGCCGGCTCGATCGGGGCTGACCAACGCGGACGGCTCCACGACGATGACGTGATCGAACTCGAGGCCCTTGGCGTTGGTCGGGTCGAGCACGGCGACAGGAGCGTCGAGCGCGTCCGCCGACGTCGACACCGCGCCGACGTCGGCGAGCGCCTCGACGAGTGCCGCGTGCAGGGCCGGCGGTGCGATAACGGCGACCGCTCCCGTCCGGCTCAGCGCGGCGCGCGTCTCGGCGCTCGCGGTGGCCACGAGATCGTCGTTCGTCGCGGCGACGTAGCGCGGGTACTCGCCCGTGCTCCGCACCGATCGGGACGGTTCGACGGTCGGCGCGGCGACGGCGAGAAGCCGTGACGCGACCTCCATCACCTCCGCAGGTGTGCGGTAGTTGATGCTCAGCGAGACGAACCGCGTCGTGTTGTGCGTCGGTAGGTGGGAGAGCACGTCGTCCCACGACGCGACGGCTCCCGGTTTGCTGGCCTGGCCGGGATCGCCGACCAGCGTCATCGAGCCCGACGGACAACGTCGGGCCAGCATCCTCCATTGCATCGCGGTGAGGTCTTGCGCCTCGTCGACGAGCACGTGACCGAACGTACGCGGTTCGAGCGACGGCGCTTCGTGCCCGTTGCCGGAGGTGTCGCCGAAGCGGCTCGCGAGGGTCGCCGCGCTGGCGAAGCCGCGTAGCCCGAGGTCGTCGATGACCCGTTCGGCGGTGTCGAACGTCTCGCCGGCCCCGTTGCGACGCCGAACCGCGGGCCGCGCGGCTTCGATCGGTCCGAGGAGCGAATCGGCTTCGTCGACCAGCGCGAGGTCGGCCTCGGTCCACGGCGCCCGTGCGACATCCGGATCGCGGCGCCGGTGCAACAGCTCCTGCTCATCGTCGTTCAGCACTGACCCCGAGGCCGATCCGGACGCCGATCGCACGAGGGCGCGGAACCCGAAGAGGTCGTTCACGAGCTCGGCTCCGGAGAGCACCGGCCACATGCGTTCGAGGGCTTCCTTCACCTCGGGCCGGTTGCGGAACCGGACGCGCAGCTCCTGCTCCCAGCCCTCGGGAGTGGGCTCGCCGCGCGCGAGTGTGCTCGCGATCGTCGCGTCGATCGAGGCGTCGCGGTCGAAGATGCTCGTCACGTTGTCGGCCGGCGCGTCGATGCTCTGTTCGCGATACGCGCGGATGGCCGCGTTCTTGTAACGCGCCGCGAGCATGTCGTAGAGCCTCCGGGCGACGTACGGCCGGTTCTCGTTGTGGGACGCACGCCGACGGTGCGTGTTCTCGATGAGGCGCGCGGTGTCGGAACGCGACAACCGCACGCGCAGCCCGTCGATGAGGACGATCAGATCGTGCGCGAGCGGACGTTCGCGATCGGCGACCGCGTGTTGGATGACGCGCGCCATGCGCGCGTCGCCCTTCAGCTCCGCGACGCGACGCTGGTCGGTCTCGACCACGCGCAACCGCGGCTTCAGCCCCGAGATCGTCGAGAGCTGGACGTCCTGCTCACCCAGTGACGGGAGCACGTGCTCGATGTAGCGGAGGAACACCGGGCTCGGTCCGACGAGGAGGACACCTTGGCTCGCGAGGCGCCGCCGGTGGGTGTAGAGCAGGTACGCGGCCCGGTGCAGCGCGACGGCGGTCTTTCCCGTGCCGGGACCGCCCGCGACCACGAGCACCCCCTGCACGTCGGCCCGGATCGCCTCGTCCTGTTCGGACTGGATGGTGGCGACGATGTCGCTCATGCGCCCGGTGCGGTTCCGCTCGAGCGCGGCGAGAAGGGCGCCCTCGCCGGCAACCCGGAGGCCCTCGTCCTCGACGGCGAGCTGGTCGAACACCTCGTCGTCGACGCCGATCACCTCCCGACCCTTGCGGGTGATCAGGTGCCGCCGGCGCACGACCGCCATCGGTGCGACGGCGGTGGCCCGGTAGAAGGGTTCCGCGACGGGCGCGCGCCAATCGACGACGAGCGGCGTGTGGCCCTCGTCCTCGACGGCCAGGCGCCCGACGTACCACCGAACCCCGCGTTCGAGGTCGAGGCGACCGAAGACGAGGGGGGACTCACCGATGTCGAGATCGGCCAGGCGGCGCTGCGTCACGTCCCAGGCGATATCGCGCTCGAGGCGGGCCTGGTGGGTGCCGCCGGCGCGCACGTCGGCGTATGCGGTCCGGACCCGTTCGGCCGCGGCTCGCATTGCCTCGAGCCGCGCGTACGCCGCCGTGACATAGGCCTGTTCAGCGGCGACTTCGGGGTCGATGCGGTCGGGCAATTCGCTCCCCTGGACGAGCGGAACGAGATTTCAGGATGGGTCAGCCTAGTCCTTCGTCCCCCCGGCCCGGCCCGGAGCCGGGCCCAGAGGCCGGCCCAGAGGTAGGCGTTGCGTTCTAGGCTCGAGTCGATGCCGACCGCGCTGTACTTCACGCCCGACGCCGGTGCCAACCGGCTCCTCGCGTCGGAGCCGCTCGCCGTGATGATCGGGATGCTGCTCGATCAGCAGGTCCCGATGGAGTGGGCGTTCAACGCGCCCGCCCTGCTGAAGGAGCGCCTGGGCGGCGAACCGCTCGACGCGACCGCGATCGCCGAGATGGAGCCGGGCGCGCTGGAGGCGATCTTCCGGGCGAAGCCGGCATTGCACCGCTACCCGGGTTCGATGGCCAAAAGGACCCAGGCCTTGTGCGCGTACCTCGTCGAGCACTACGGCGGCCGGGCCGAGGCGGTGTGGACGGGCGTGGCGACGGGCGACGAGCTGCTCACGCGTGTGATCGCACTCCCCGGTTTCGGCCCGGCGAAGGCTCGGATCTTCGTCGGTCTGCTCGGCAAGCGACTCGGAGTGTGCCCGGCCGGGTGGGAGGTCGCGGCCGCCGACTGGCCTTCGATCGCCGACGTCGACTCCTACGAGCGGGTGTCGGAGATCCGCGAGAAGAAGCGTGCGATGAAGGCCGCGGCGAAGTCGGGCGATTGACC
>JAUZEM010000119.1 GCA_030839005.1 Actinomycetota bacterium
TTCGAGGGTCACGTCGATGTGCCCGGGCGACTGCCAGCGGTACCGGGTGATGACCGAACCCGGGAAGCGTCCCAGGAACCGGCCGTCTTCTCGGGCGAGCATCCCGTCGTGGGTGTCGGCCAGCTTGGTTACCCAGACGATCTTGGTGTCGGCCTTGGTGTATTGAGCCGGGTCGAGCACGAAGTCGAAGACCTCTCGGGGTGTGACACCCGGCACGAACGCGGCGGCTTCGCCCCGGACGGTCATGCGCGGGTCGTACCCCTCACCCTGCTCGCGAAAACTGCTCGCGAAAACTCCCGCCGGCCGGCCGCCGTTGTTGGTTGCGAGGAGGCGCCCCGGAGGAAAATTCGCGGCCGGGGCACCTCCTCGGGGGGGTGGGAGGCCAAGGATCAGGGGATCCCTTGGCAGTCGATTTCTTCCCGCCGTTCGCCACCTCCATGCGGCCGGTGGACAGCACGTCAAATGCGATGGGAACTGGCGGCCACGTATCCGCGTTTTTCCGGGTCATCGGCGCGATTGTTACGTCGTGCGAACGATGCGGTGCCCGTACTGCCGGGCGCCCATCGCGGTCTCAGATGCGCACAGGTCGCGGTTGTGCATCGAGTACGGGCCCGGCGGGCTGGTCATCTATGACTGCAGCCGCCCGATCCATAGCTGCGACTTGGAACGAGCGCAGCAGACAGAGCGTGAGGCCTCCTAGATCCGTTTGACGATTCGCCCTAGGGTCGTGGATTGGTGCCGCGCGACGTGAACGAGGGCTGAGCGACAGTGCCCGTGCGCCCCGGTGACGCGCGCCGCGCCGGCGCGGATGCAGTGAATCGGCTTCGCCGTACGGCCGCCGTGAGCTTGGCCGATCTGTTGCAACGCGATCCCGATCGCATGGCGAAGGCCATCGAGCTCGGTCTCGTCCGGCGCGAGTGGCTCGAACGTCCGGGCGAGGAGCCCTTCACCGCGGCGCGGCCCGTCGATGTGCTCGAACGACTGCTGGAAAGCACCGTCGAACAACGGCCTTCGACACTCGCCGCGCTCGGATTGTCGGCGATCCAGGTGTTGTCGGCCGGCGCCGAGGACGTGGCGGACGAAGGGATGCTCGACGTCCTGACCGTCGCGTTCACCGACCTCGAAGGCTTTACGAGCTTCACGGCCGACTACGGCGACGATGCCGCGAGCCAGCTGCTCGCCCGTCATCAACGCACCGTCGGGCCGATCGTGCGCAGCCGCGGCGGTCGCACCGTGAAGTCCCTCGGCGACGGGCTCCTCCTGACATTCAACAGTCCCGAAGCGGCAGTGCTCGCGGGACTCGAGCTGCTCGAGGTGCAACCCGACCCACTGCGCATGCGCGTCGGCTTGCACGCGGGTGAAGTGCGCGTCCAGCGCGACCACGACGTCGTCGGCCATGTAGTGAACATCGCGGCGCGCGTTACCGAGGTCGCCGACGGCGGCGAGGTGCTCGCGACGACTGCGATTCGCGAGGAGGTCGGCGACCTTCCGGGTGTGGCGTTCGGGCGAGCGCGGCGGCGCACGCTCAAAGGAATCGGCGAACCCGTCCGCGTGTGCGCAGTTCGACGACCCTGAAGCAGCTGGTCCTCCGATGGCGCTTGCGTGCCGCTACGCGCGGTGATGCACGCCCCGTCTCGGCGGGAGAGCGCGAAGGTGGCGATCGCGAGTGGACCGGTGAGAAGGCCGGCCGCGACGCCCGCGAGCCGCGGGTAACCACGTCGATTCGCGAGTGCTGGGGTCGCAATGGCAACGGTCAGCTGGGGAACGGCACGACGACCGATGCATCGACCGCGGTCGTGGTGAGCGGCATCTAATGGCCCAGCGGGGACGTTCATGGGTCGGTCAATTCCCCCTGAGGGCAATGACCGACCCATAAGCGCTCAGCTCCGCCGCGTCTACGCGGCCAGGGTGGCCGTGAGCTCGGCGAGCAGTTGACCCGGCGCCCTGGTGACCTTTTCCCAGGTCGCGAAGACGATCCGGTAGCCGTGCCGGCCGGGCACGCTCCACTTCTCATTGTCGTGCTCGTAGTCCGTCGAGTCGTCGTGCCACCGCCGACCATTTGTCTCGAGGATTGCGCGGTCATGCTCGAACGCGAAGTCGTAGTAGTACGTTCGACGGTTCCACTCGAGCGCGAACTCACGCGTGAAGCCGGTGATTCCGTGCGCAACGAGCAGCCGTCGTGTCTTCACCTCCAAGGTCGAACGCGACGGGTGCACGGGATCGAGCTCGTCGAGAAGCGCGCGCAACGCAGCAATGCCCGGCCGCCCACGCTTGCCGTGGCGTTCGAGATAGGCGCGCAACGCGGGAACAGACGTGAGCCTGCGCCGCCGCGCGTCCTCACACGCGATCTCGAACGCCTCGGCGTCGAGTTGCGCCGCGAGCGCGACGAGCGTCGCCTCGACTCCGGTCACTCGGAACCCGCGATACGAGCGCGGCATCAACGCACTCAGGTCGGTTGCCCGGTGCACGACGACGCCGTCATCGCGCAAACGGTTGGTTCCCGCGACGACAACCGCCGGTGACTTCGCGAGTACGCCTTCGAGCCCGTACACCTCGCCGGCCGAACGCGCTGCCGCGCATACGTCGTCTCCCGCCCAGAGCAAAGCAGCTCGAAGCGACTGCGTGTTCGAGGGCGCGACTGCGACAAGGCGATATGTATCGCGGTGCAATCTCTCGATCACGCCGTCCTTCAGAAACGACGTCAACTGTTTGCGTGTGACGCCGGCCGCGAGTGCCGCTGTGCCACGGAAGACGCCGTCAGTCGGCGCGCCGAGCCGGGAGAGCGCGGCGAAGGGCCGATCTTTGGTCACTGGCTTGCCTCCCCGGGAACTGCCGGACCAAAGATGGTCCGACTCGACCGTTTGAGGGGAAGCAACGAGGAAGATGAGTACGCCCCGCGGGACAGAATACGCCGGCCATGAGATGAACCGCCACGACGTCGGGCCCCGACGCGCAATGTCAGAACTAATATTTAGTTGACACTTACGTAAGTGTCTGCTTACACTCTTCGGGTGGATGCTGCACTCAAGGCGTTGGCCGAGCCCCGGCGGCGGGAGATCCTCCGATTGGTGTGGCTGCGCGAGCTGCCGGCCACGGATATCGCCGATCACTTCGCCGCGGTCACCCGCTCCGCGATCTCGCAGCACCTCGCGGTCCTCAAGACGGCGGGCTTGGTGACCGAGCGCCGCGACGGGACGCGCCGCTTGTACCGCGCGGATCGGAACGAGATGAAGAAGCTGCGCAAGTTCCTCGACGAGTACTGGACGTCCGGGCTAGAGCGACTCCGTG
>JAUZEM010000162.1 GCA_030839005.1 Actinomycetota bacterium
TGCATATTGTAGTGCCGATCGGCAGATCTGGCGCGGGGACGGCTAGTTTCGACTACCCCGTCGCCGCTCCCAGCAGTTCCGTGATTTCAATGATCTTTCCGTCAGCAACGCGAAGAAATGTCGCGCATTCCACCGTCAGACGCGAACCGGCTGGTGGGAGATCACGACCCAGGTCGACCTTCGCAGTTGCTGACCACGTGAAGCGCATCGCGGCTCGTTCTCCATCTGCGACCACCTCGCCAAGAACGACTGCGCGGTCGACGAAGAGCGACCGACTTAGGGACATCGCTTCACGAAGGGCAGCGAGATCGCCGCTCCGTCCCTCGGGCGTCAGCGCCGTCGGGGACTCGCGCCATTGAACGTTGGGTGCGTAGAGATCGAAGACGCGGTCGGACCCGTAGGTCCCGGGTTCTACGTCGTTGTACAAGTCGATCCATTGGTGAACTACTTCCCCGGCGTCCACAGCCCTCCCTTCACTTCTACGGCGACGCACGCATAATGCCCGATCACGCGCCGGTGCGGCGAGTCCCGATCGGCAAATCGGTGCGCGGCGAGTTGGCACTACGGACACCCGTTTGCTCGCGATCGCGGGCGTCCCTTACGGCACTTCGGTGACGCGCCTTCGCGCCTCTGCGGCGGGATAGTGGGACGCGTCCGGCAGTCTCGGCAGGGCCGAGTTCAGGGTGTGAGGCCGAGTCGTTCGAGCTCGTTGTCGAGCATGTGCCTGGTCCGATGCTCGCGGTGGATGACGTCGCGGATCTTGCCGCGTCGGAGAAGTTCCGCGGTACGTGAGCCGGCGGGATCGTCGGGGATGACGCCGTGGACCCGCTCCTGTGCCGCGATGAGCAGCGTGAACGTGTTCGGAGAGCGGGCGATGGCCCAGGTGTCGTCGAGCAGTACCGCGGCGCGTTCGGTTTCGTCGCAGGCGATGCAGATCCAGGCGAATGCGCCGAGGAAGTCGGCATCGACGCCCGGCATCCGTTCGGTGTTGAGTAGCGCGATCGCATCGCCGAGATCGCGACGAGCTTGCTGGTGATCGCCGATGTAGCCGAGCGCGGCGCCCCGAATCGCCTCGTAGCTCATCAACCAGTGTTCGCCCCGACGGGCCGACTCGAGCCAAGCGGCGCGCAGCGCAAGGGTGGCGGTGTCACGCAGGTGGGCCTCGACGGCTTCACGATCATCGGCGAGCATTGATGCCAACAGGAACGCGCCGTGCGCGTTCATCGAGAGGAGCGGGTCGAGCTCAGCGTCCCAGCGGGAGCGATCACTCACCTCGATTGCCGCAAGATAGTTGCCGTGCCAGAGGTGAAAGTCAGCGACCATCACGTCGAACCCGGCGGCGTCGCCCGGGAAGGTATCGGAATGGCGCAGGGCGGCCTGGCCGAGTCGGATTTCTTGGGCGGCTGCATCGGCATCGACGAGAAGCAACAGTGTCAGCCGCAAGGAGTGCGCTCGTGCCCTCCACGGGACGCGAAGATCACCGGCGGCTTCCAAGGAGAGGCCGGCGAACCGGAAGAAGGTCTCCTCGCTCGTCGCGGCCAGTGTGAGCACGGCGTGGCAGATGAAGACTTTGCTGCGTAGGGTCGGATCGTCGACGAGGGCGGCCCAGTCCTGGAAGTCCTCGCCTTTTTGCAGGAGCCCGCGACCGATGAAGATCGGGTTGGCGCCACACACGAGTCGGGCGCCGAGCGTCGTGTCGTTGCGGGCGTGGGCCCATTCGACCGCGGCGATGGCGTCGTCGGCCAGCGGGTAGTGCGCGGGGAGCATCGCCAAGGGCATGTGGCCGATGGCATCGAGGCGATCGGCCAGATGGTACGCGTGGCGGTCGCGGGTGGTTTCGGCATCTCCCGCGTCGACGAGCCGCTGGTACGCGTAGACGCGAATTGTTTCGAGGAGCCGGTACCGCAACTGGGTGGAGCTGTCGTCGCGTTGAGTGTGCAAGAGCGAGCGGCCGGTCAGGGTCTCGAGCGTGTCGAGCGTCGCGCTGGTCGTGCGGTCGAGAACTGCCGCGGCGAGCTCGAGATCGAACGCGGCGGGCATGACCGAGATCCGACGCAAGGCGTCTTGTTCTTCGGGGGCGAGGAGGTCGTAGCTCCAATCGATGGTCGCTTCGAGGGTCTGTTGTCGACCCCGGGTTCGACGCCGACCGCCGGTGAGGAGCGTGAAGCGATCATCGAGCCGCTCGAGGATCTGCCCGGGTGACAGCACCCCGGTGCGAGCCGCCGCGAGTTCGATTGCCAGCGGGAGACCATCCAGCCGGCGGCAGACCTCGCGGATCACGCCGTCGTCGGCCGGGTCGAGCTCGGCGCCGATCTCAGCCGCCCGCTCGAGGAACAGCAGGACGGCAGCCGGCCGGCCGCTCTCCGAGTTGATATCGAGTGACGGCACCCGAAGCGTTTGCTCGCCGTCCACATCGAGGCCCTCACGACTCGTCGCGAGAATTCGCGTGTTCGGGCACGCACCGAGCAGCGAGTCGATCTGATCGGCGACCTCGTCGAGCACATGCTCACAGTTGTCGACCACCAACAGCACGCTCTTGGTGCCAATCCGGTCACGCACCTGTTTGTCGATCGCGGTGCCCGCATCAGGAACGAAATCGATCGCGGTCGCGAACGTCTCGGCGACCGCGTCGTCATCCCCCACCCGGGCCAGATCGACGAAGTACGTCCCGTCGATGAACGCGCCATCCTCACGGGCCGCGACCTCGATCGCGAGTCGGGTCTTTCCGCACCCGCCCGCGCCAGTCAGCGTGACGAGCCTGCTCGCGTGGAGCAACGCGCGGGCCCTGTCGATCTCGTCGTCCCGGCCCAGGAAGCTGGACCGCTGCGACGGCAACGTGCTCTTGATATTGGTGAGCGAACGAACGGGCGGGAACTCGCTTGCGAGGCCATCGCCGACGAGCTGAAACAGATGCTCAGAACCATCGATGTCGCGCAGCCTGTGCTCACCGAGATCGACGAACCCAACACCCGTACCGTCGAGCAATCGCGCCGTCGTGCCCGTCACGAGCACCTGCGCGCCGTGCGCCGCGGCCATCACCCGCGCGCCACGATTCAAGGCAGGACCGAAGTAATCGCCGTCCCGTTCGACCGCTTCTCCGGTGTGGATACCCATCCGGACCCGCAACTCGATCTCATCAGGCCATCGCTCTGCCTGTAACGCTCGCTCGGCGTCCATCGCCGCATCCACAGCCGTCCCGGCCCGTCCGAACGCGGCGGCGAACGCGTCACCGGCGGTCGAGAACACGTAACCATCGTGCTCACCGATCGCCCAACGCAGAATCTCATCGTGGCGCGCGAGCGCCGTCGTCATCGCGTCCGGATGTTCCTGCCACAACCGCGTGCTGCCCTCGACGTCTGTAAACAGGAACGTCACAGTCCCAGTAGGAAGCGGCAGCACGAGACGAGACGCTATCGACGCCACCGATCACCCCGCACCGCCCCACACCCCCCAGCCGGACCTGTCCCTAACGCGCGTCCCCGAATCTCGCTTCCGGGGGTATCCCCTAACGCCGCGTCG
>JAUZEM010000176.1 GCA_030839005.1 Actinomycetota bacterium
GAACACGACGTTCACGGTCAGGCGCTCGAATCCCGCCACCGCGAAACCCGTCACGGCTCCAATGAGCGCCGCGCCGAGCACGAAGTGACGGGTCCGCACGAACAGGGCTCGGAACGCTTCGGAACGCCACCTCACGGACAAGATGCAACCACATCGCGCCTAGTCGAGCTGCTCGACTCGGAGTACGGCCGGACCGCGTTACTCGTGATGGTCGCGGAAGGCCTGCAGGAGGCGTTCTCGAACGTCCGCGGGCATCGCGTCGACGTCGGCTTCGGTGATCGCGCGAGTCATGACGATGGTGCGTCGCATTTGGCTGAGGTATTCGCGACAGTGTGGACAGTCGGCGAGGTGTTCCTCGACGAGGCTCAGCACCTGTTCGGGCAGCGCGCCATCGAGGTACGCGGTGACGTCCTCGACGAACTGCCGGCATACGTAGGTGGCCGCGGCGCTCATGGCTCTCGGCCGTGATCGTAGTGACGTTCGAGCGCGCCACGAACCTTCGACCGCGCACGATGGAGCAGAACGCGCTGGTTCGCGTCGGTGAGCTCGAGCGCGTCACAGACCTCAGCTGCGGACCAACCGAGAAGGTCACGCATGGTGATGACCTCGCATTGGTCCGGTGGGAGGCGATGCACGGCCCGACGGATCGTTTCGAGCGTTTCGGCGTCGAGCGCGCGCTGTTCGGGATTTCCCCAGGGATGCGGTGGCCGCTTCCACTGGCCACGCGCGCCCGTGCCGAGGCGTCGGAACCGTCGTGGATCGACGGAGGGCTCGTCGTCGAGCCTGGCGGTCGTCGCGAACGGGATAGAGCGACGCTCCTGCACGCCACGTGAGCGCGCGACGTTGATCAGGATCCGGAACAGCCAGGTCTTGACGCTCGATCGCTGCTCGAACCGGTCGATGCCCTCGATCACCGCGAGCCAAGTCTCTTGCACGACCTCCTCGGCAACGGCGCGGCTCGGCACGTACTGCTGCGCGAGCCGCACCAGCGCAGGGTGATAGCGGTCCAACAGATACGCGAACGCGTCCTGATCCCGCGCCGCGAGCGCCTTCACCAAGACGGCATCGTCGGTGAAGTCGGCCACGAATCGGAGCGTAGGCGGACGCGCGCACGCCCACACAGTCAGGCGAGACACCATTCTGTTACAGCTTTCGCCGAACATGTTGTAACGGATGTCCACCTCGGCGCACTACACCCCCGAACCACTCACCGGCTTCGGAGGTCATTCATGAAACCGTTCGTCCGTCTCGCCTCGACTGCGGCGATCGCCGCCGCGGTCGTCAGCGCCTTCGCAGCTCCGGCCTTGGCCGATCCGTCTCACGGCGCCCACGCCCATGGCGCCGACCACGTTGTGTTCGTCCAGACCGACAACACCGCCGGGAACCAGGTCGTCGCCTACGACCGAGCTGACAACGGCACCCTCACCCTCGCGAGTACCTACAACACCGGTGGACTCGGCGGAGTACTGAACGGCTCTGTTGTGGACCACCTCGCGTCGCAGGGCTCGCTGACCTACGACCACGACAACGCGCTGCTGTACGGAGTGAACGCGGGAAGCAACACGGTGTCGGTCTTCGCGGTCGACGGCGACCAGCTCACGCTGCGCCAAGTCATCGACTCGGGCGGCACGTTCCCGGTCAGCGTCACGGCATCCGGCGACCTCGTCTACGTGCTCAACGCCCAAGACGGCGGAAGCGTCTCGGGCTACCGGGCCGCGGGCGGCAGACTCCACCCGATCGAAGGATCCGTTCGTCCGCTCGGACTGACGATCCCGACCGACACGACCCAGTTCACCCACACGCCCGGACAAGTCGCCTTCTCACCCGACGGATCCCAAGTGATCGTCACCACCAAAGCGACAACCAACGCGATCGACGTGTTCGCCGTCAAGCCGAACGGACGGCTCTCGAGCTCCCCGGTCGTCAACTCCGAGCCCGGCACCGTACCGTTCGCGGTGAGCTTCGACGCCGCCGGACATGTCGTCGTGGCCGAGGCCGGTACCAACGCGTTGGCTGCATTCACGCTCAACGCGGACGGGACCGTCACGCTCATCGATGCAGTGGCGAGCGGCCAGCCCGCGACCTGCTGGATCGCGCCCGCACAGGGATACTTCTTCGCCTCTAACGCCGGAGGCCCATCGGTAAGCGGATACCAAGCGTCCTCCACCGGCAAGCTCACCTTGGTCGGATCCACGACGACCGACCCCGGAACCGTCGACGCATCCGCCTCGACCGGTGGACAGTTCCTCTACATCCAGACCGGAAAGAACGCCATCGTCGACGAGTTCCAAGTCAACGCCAACGGAACCCTCACCTCAATCGGATCCGTCACCGTCACCGGAGCCACCGGGGGCGAAGGCATCGTCGCCATCTAACCCACAACGAAGTTGGGGCTGCGGCGCGACAACGTTCCCGCCGCAGTCCCAACGCCAAGAAACTTGCCCGTAACAGGTTGCATCCTCCTTTTCTCGGTTTTGGGATTTATGACAGGATGCGCCTCGAGACTTCGAGCTCAATCGAATTGGAGGAGGACCATGGCGGGAGCCTTAAAGAAGAGCTTCGGGACGCCCGATGAGCGTCGAACCCCGGACAAGACCGAGGTGGAGGTCGTCAACCTTGGTTCGGTAAAAGCTGCGCGGATGACACTGCAGCCGGGTTGGCGGTGGTCGGAGTGCATCAAGCCGATCGCCGGTACCGAGACCTGTCAAATCCATCATGAGGGGACAGTCGCGGCCGGACACATGCATGTGCGCCACGACGACGGGACGGAGATCGAGATCGGCCCCGGTGATGCGTATGTCATCGAGCCCGGCCACGATGCGTGGGTCACCGGCTCAGAGGTCTTCGTGGGCTACGAATTCGACAGCAAGGCGGCCGAGACCTTCGCGACCGGCTAACCAACGCGAGCGCGAGCGGTCGGGCCTTGGTGGCGATGTCGCAGCGCACGTCGTGGAACTGCCGGTCGTGACCAGTGCAGACTGGTGACGTGCGCGGGAACGTGGATGGTGGCGTG
>JAUZEM010000179.1 GCA_030839005.1 Actinomycetota bacterium
GCGAGGACGAGCGGGAGCGCCGGCCAGAGCGCCCACTGCTTGAACAGCAACGCGACACCGAGCAACGCGCCCACCACTCGCCAGTCGTCGCGCTCCGCCCGGAGACAGGCAGCGATCAGCAACGCGCACGCGATCGTGTCCTCGGGATGGAACCAGGCGACGGGTGCCCACGCGGCGACGACGAAGACGGCGCCTTGCACGCACCACATCCGTGCCCGGTCCCCGCCGGCGGCGCGCCCGCTGACGAAGAGGATCGGGAGCAAGCCCACGAGCGCCTCGGCCGGACCGAGGACGAGGAACAGCTTGGGATGACGATGCGTGAAGAAGTAGTCGCCGAGAAGATGGAAGTGATCGCCGATCGCAACGAACGGCGCGAGCATGATCGGCATACCCGGCGTGTAGGGGTAGCCGGTCCGCCCGACCAACGGTTCGTACAAATGGAAGATGTCGCCGTTCGCAACCGAGCGCGCCGCCGGCAACGGCGTCCAGCAGTCGTTTGGGATGACCCATGCGTTGACGCTCTCGATCCACGGCAGGATGACGACGCGAGTGAGGAGCACAAGCGCGGCGCCGACGAGCGCCAGCGTCAGCGTCCCGGCGACGGGCCACGCACACTCTGTCGGCGCTTCGGTGCCCGGTCGGCGACGCGCGTTGTCGCCACGGGCGTTGGTCGCGAGCCTCACGCGGTCCTTCCAAGTGGCGAACGGGCAGTCCCGTGCCATCGTCTCGGTCGTCGACCCCGGAGAGGTGGCGACCCCTGGTTCGTTCCTGGCTTCATCGACACATCGGTAGACGCCGTCAGTGGCTGAATCATTCGTGTGAGGAAGCGCGGGAGCGCTTTCTCACGGTGATCGGATGGTCGGACGCGCGGAAGGGCCCGGGGTGTTGACCCCGGGCCCGTTCGTATCCGTACCGCGTTTCGATTACCAGCTCGCTGAGAACACTGGAGCAGCCGGCACGGCACCGTTCGCCAGCGCAGGACACGCCCCCTTCGCGTAGTACGTGCCCGCAGACCCGCCCTGTGAGATGTCGAGGATCGCGAAAACCGTGCTCGACTTCGAGGTCTCCGACAAGCACACCGAGAACGTGTCGGGACTGACCGTCACGGCGGAGCCGGCAGGTACGGCCCACAGTCTCGATTGCAGCGACGGCTCGATGTTGGACGCCGTCATCTGCGCGGCCGTGTTGTACGTCGAGGCATCCGTGTATGCCGTCTTCTCGGCCGTCAGACCGTTACGAAGGTCGGACTGCGCTGCTCGGTCCTGCGCACGCGCACGCGCACCCAGGAAGGTCGGAATGGCAATCGCGATCAAAATGGCAATGATCAACACGACCACCATCAACTCAATGAGAGTAAAGCCTTGCTCCTCGTCACGACGACGGGAAGCAAGCGAGTGTAGGAACTGCACTTGGCATGTACCCCTTTCGTGCGCCGGGGGATGCTTGCGCCCCGCGATTTGACGCTGCGGACTCATCGGCAGTACGTGCCGGTCCCTTGAACGCATTTGACTGCGACCGTGGACCTTGTTCACACGAGCCGTGGGGACGGGCGCGCGGGAGCCGTGGGCAGGGCTCGACCCAAGACGTGGCTACGGACCGTGTGCTACTTGATGAGCTTGATGATGTTGAACATCGGCAGGTACAGCGAGATGATCATGCCGCCGACGCAGACGCCCATCACCACGATGAGCAACGGCTCGATCAGCGACGTGAGTGCGTCCACCGTTGCCTCGACCTCTTGGTCGTAGAAATCGGCGATCTTGTCGAGCATCTCGTCGAGGGCGCCGGTCTCCTCACCCACTGCCATCATCTGCACGACCATCGGCGGGAACACGGGATGCTCCTCGAGCTTCTTCGACAGCGGATCTCCGCGCTTCACCGCGGCCTGGGTTTCCCGGACGGCCTTGGCGACCACGTAGTTCCCGGCGGTCTCGGCCACGATGTCGAGCGACTCGAGGATCGGCACACCGGAGCGCACGAGCGCCGAGAGGGTCCGCGAGAACCGCGCCAGCGCGGTCTTGCGCACGAGCTTGCCGAAGATCGGAAGCTTCAGCTTGATCGCGTCCCATTGCTTGCGGCCTTCTTCCGAGTTGATCCAGCGCCGGAACGCGAACGCGCCACCGCCCTCGGCCAGGAAGATCAGGTACCAGAACTTGCGGCAGATGTTCGAGATATTGATGAGGAGCTGGGTCGGCGGCGGGAGCGTGCCGCCCAGCTGCTTGTAGATGTCTTGGAACATCGGGATGACGAACAGCAGCATCGCGGTCACGATGGTCAACACCAGGACGGCAACGACCAACGGGTACGTCATGGCCGACTTGACCTTGCGGCGGAGCTCGACCTGCTTCTCGATCGTGTCGGCGAGCCGCATGAGCACGCTGTCGAGCGCGCCGCCGATCTCACCGGCGCGGACCATCGACACGTAGAGACGGCCGAACGCCTTCGGGTGCTTCGACATCGCCTGCGACAGCGACGACCCCTTCTCGACGTCGATCCTGACCTGATTGACGATCTCGGCGAGCGTTTTGCTCTCGGTCTGCTCCGCGAGGATGTTGAGGGAACGAAGGAGCGACAGACCCGAGTTGATCATCGTCGCGAACTGGCGCGAGAAAACCGCGACCTCTTTCAGCTTGACGCGATCGGTGAAGAACGGGATCTTCAGGTCGCGCTGGAAGCCCGAGCCGCCCTGCTGCTGGATCTCGATCGGTACGTAACCCATCGAGCGCAGCTTGCTGACGACGAGTTGCGCGTTCTCGGCTTCGAGCGATCCCTGGACGACCTTCCCGCTCTTGTCCTTGACCTTGTACTGAAATGTTTCGGGCATGGTCGATCAGCCATTCAAGAGTCGGCGGAGGTCTTCTTCGTTGGCGCACCGCTCGAGCGCGATGTCGGCCGAGATGCGACGGCTCTTCACGAGCTGGGCGAGCGACATGTCCATCGTGACCATGCCGTAGCGACCTCCGGCCTGGAGCATCGAGTAGATCTGATGGGTCTTGCCCTCACGGATGAGGTTGCGGATCGCGGGAGTCGCGACCATGACCTCGCACGCAACCGCTCGGCCCTGACCGTCGAGGGTCGGCAGGAGCTGCTGAGTGCAAATCCCCTGCAGCGCGGCCGCGAGCTGCACCCGAACTTGCTGCTGCTGGTGGGCGGGGAACACGTCGATCACGCGGTCGATCGACTGCGGTGCGTCCTGCGTGTGCAGAGTCGCGAATACGAGGTGGCCGGTCTCGGCCGCGGTCAGCGCGGTCGAGATCGTTTCGAGGTCTCGCATCTCGCCGACCAGGATGACGTCGGGGTCCTGGCGCAAGACGTGCTTCAGGGCGTTGGCGAAGGAGTGCGTGTCCTCCCCCACTTCGCGCTGATTGATCAGTGAGCGCTTGTGCGCGTGCAGGAACTCGATCGGGTCCTCGACCGTCATGATGTGCACCGCGCGCTCGCGGTTCACGATGTCGATCAGCGACGCCAGCGTGGTCGACTTCCCGGAACCGGTTGGACCGGTCACGAGCACGAGACCGCGCGGCATGTGCGCCCAGGCCTGTACTGCGGGTGCGATCCCGAGCCGGTCGAAGTCGACGATGTCGTACGGGATGGCACGCATCACGCACCCGACGGAGTCGCGCTGGACGAACACGTTCACCCGAAAACGTCCGCGACCCGGAAGCGCGTATGACGTATCGAGCTCGAGATTGTCCTCGAACTTCTCGCGCTGCTTCTGCGTGAGAATGGAGAACACCATCTGCCGGATCTGCGAGCCGTTGAAGATCGGCAGGTCGGTGACCGGGCGTAGATCGCCGTTCACGCGGATGACCGGCGGCGAACCCGACGCGAGGTGGAGGTCAGAACCGCCCCACTGGATGACGAGGTCGAGGAGATCGTTGATGTGCAGGTCGTCCTCGAGCTGCTCGTCGCCGACCACGACGTCCGAGCCGAACTCGGTCGCCTCACCGTCGCCGGCGCCGTAGATCATCGCGATCGCCCGCATCAGCTCGCTGCGGTCTGCGACCGCGGGAATGACCTCGAACGAGGTCGCGTGACCGACCGCGCTCAGCGCGGTGTCACTCGGAGGCTCCGCGAACGCGACGACGAGCTTTTGACCTTCGAAGTCGACCGGTACCGCGAGGTACTGACGGGCGAGCTCGGCCGACAGCGTCTCCGGAGCGTCCTGGTGGATCGGGGTATCGAGAAAGTCGACGAACCGCACCCCCATCTGCTCGGCGAGCGCGGCCGTGAGGTCCTTGCTCCCGACGAGGGCCAGCCGCAACAACACGGACGGCAGGGCTTCCTTGTTGCGTTCCGACTCCTCGATCGCTTGCTCGAGGTCGTCTCGCGACAGAACGTGTCGGTCGACGAGCGTCTCGCCGAATCGTCGCGCCTGGTTGGCCAGCATAGGTGTAGTCCCCTCAGAAGCTCTGGGCTGACCTCCTATCGGCGACACTTGGGCCCCGCTGTAGATGAGTGTGGGACCAAAATTTCACGCAGCTCCGGTAGCTCACGCGACGACGCGGAAGATCTCCTCCAGCGAGGTCATGCCCATCCCGGCCTTGCGCAGACCGTCGGAGCGCATCGACAGCATGCCCTGCATCAATGCGACCTTTTGGATGTCTTCGGACGAACGACGCTCGATGACCAGGCGCTCGAGCTCTTCCGACATGACCATGACCTCGTGAATCCCGAACCGGCCGCGGTATCCGGTGCGCCCGCACGAGCCGCAGCCGATCGAGCGGTGCAGCGTCGGCCATTCGCCGGCGTCGAGCTCTTCGGCCGGCCAGCCGGCTTCGGTGAGCTCGGCCTCCGTCGGCTGGAAGGGCTCCTTGCACTTGTCGCAGAGTCTGCGGGCGAGCCGCTGCGCGACCACACAATCGAGCGCGCTGGTTACGAGGAAGGGCTCGATTCCCATCTCGACGAGCCGCATCGGCGTCGACGCGGCATCGTTCGTGTGCAGCGTCGAGAGCACCAGGTGGCCGGTGAGCGCGGCTTCGATGCCGATGACCGCGGTTTCCTTGTCGCGGATCTCGCCGACGAGGACGATGTCGGGGTCGGCGCGCAGGATCGAGCGCAGCGCGCTCGGGAAGGTGAGGCCGGCCTTCGGGTGAATTTGGACCTGATTGATCCCCGGCAGCCGGTACTCGACGGGGTCTTCGACGGTGATGATGTTGCGGTCGGGTGTGTTCAGCTGGTTGAGGGTCGAATACAGCGTCGTCGACTTGCCCGAACCGGTCGGACCGGTGACGAGGATCGTGCCGTACGGCTTGGTGTAGCTCGTCTCGAATCGCGCGAGTGCCTCCGGCAGGAAGCCGAGGTCCGCGAGCTTGAGCACTGCCTGGCTCTTGTCGAGGATGCGCATCACGACCTTCTCGCCGTACACGGTCGGAAGGGTGGCGACCCGCAGGTCGATGCTGCGGCCGCTCACCTTCATGGTGATGCGACCGTCTTGCGGCACCCGTCGTTCGGCGATGTTGATGTCGGCCATGACCTTGAGACGGGAGATCACACCGGCCTGGATGCTGCGGGGCGATCGCATCACCTCGTGCAGGACACCGTCGATCCGGAAACGGATGCGCAGATCGCTCTCGTTCGGCTCGACGTGGATATCCGACGCCCGGTCCGCGACGGCCTGGTTGACGAGCAGGTTGACGAATTTGACGATCGGCGCGTCCTCGACGATCTCGGAGAGTCCCGCGAGATCGGTCTCGTCGTCGGCCTCGTCGGTCGCGGCTTGCATGACCTCGTCGACCTCGCCGTCGACCCGGAAGAACCGCTCGATCGTCTCGATGATCTGGCTGGCCGTCGCGACGACGGTGCGCACGTCGGCGCCGGCGAGGGCCCGGATGTCGTCGACCGCGAAGACGTTGGACGGATCGGCCATCGCGACGACGAGCTTGCCGTCCTCCCAGCCGATGGGGATGGCCTGGTACCGGCGGGCGAGGGCCTCGCTGACGAGCGCGGCGACCGAGCCGTCGATGGTTCGCTCGTTGAGATCGACGAACTCCAGGCCGACCTGGCGCGCGAGCGTCCGCACGAGCTCGGCCTCGGAGATCGTGCCCTGCTCGATGAGCAATCGCCCCAGGGGCTTTCCGCTGCGCGCCTGCTCCACGACCGCCGCGTCGAGCTGGGCCTCCGTCAGGAGTCCTTCGTCGATCAGCAGCGAGCCGAGTGGCGTTCCGTCCGACAAAACTGCACCGCCTCCCACTCCGCGCCAACGCTCGGAGTATCGGCACTGCGCGTGGCCCGCTGTATCAGGATCTCACTCTCCGTCCCACAAGAGAGCGGAGGGATTTGGTCAGGCGTCGCGCAGGCCGGAGAGCGCGCTCAGGTACCGGCCTTTGTCCGCCGGGTCGAACTCGCGCTCCGCGTCGTCGCCGGCTCCGGTGTTCGGACCCGGGTGCGGGGATTCGACGCCGGGGCCGTAGGGCGCCTCCGGGTCGACCGCGAGCTCGGCCGCGCGCTTGCGCGTCCCGCTCGCGCGGCTCGCCGCCGGGGCGGCCGGCGCCGGACCGACGTTCACCGCACCCGCGTCGACCAGCGCCAGGATGGCGTGGCACACGTCGAGGACCCCTCGGCCGGTCTTCTTGGCGAGATCCCGAACGGTGCGACGACCGTCGAGGGCCACGATCAGCTGCCAGCGCTCGCGGTCGACAGTCAGCTCGGTGACGCCGAGCTCGTCGGCAAGCCGGATGCGGCATTCGAGCGACGGGATCACCGCCTGGATCTCGCGCCATTCCGCGACCAGGCGGCCGAGCTCGTCGATCGCGACCTCGAGATCGACCGTCTCGGCACAGGCCCACGGCGGCTCCTCGGGTCCGAAGCGGAACGCCCCGTCTTCGGTGCGCTCGACCGCGAAACAGATGTCGACGACGCGCGCGAGCAGCGCCGGCGCATTGGTGAGCGGCTCTCCGGCGTCACTCGACTCCGCGGCACAGCACCGGCCGTCCACGATGTACACGACGGCCGACGAGTTGGCCGCGTCGAGCCAGAGCGCACCCGTCTTGCGCGATTGCGCGAGCAGACCGAGCAGCTCCGGCAGAGCGAGCGTTTCCAGTGTTCCTTGCAGCACGACGATCCCCCCGGGGCGACTCTGATCCTCTCCGTCCATCGGCGAGGAGGCCCGCGCGCCTTGAGCACAAACTCCAGGGTCGCCTCTGGGTCGTGACGAGCGCCCGGTGTCCGTGGGGGCGTGCGCCCCGTCAGGCCGAGGGGGCGGGGCGCAGCGCGTGCTCGGCGGCCGCGCGCATGGCCGCGATCGACGGCACGCACCCGGTCCACAGCTCGATCTGGAGGGCGGCCTGGTGCACGAGCATCCCGAGCCCGTCGACGACCACCGCTCCCCGGTCGCGGGCCCCGCGCAGCAGCGCGGTCTCCAGCGGGTGATAGACGAGATCGGCCAGCACCTGTCCCGGATGCAATGCTTCCAGCGGAACCGGGAGATCCTCGCTACCCATGCCGACCGGGGTTGCGTTGACGACGAAGGTCGCGGCCCCCGCGGCCCGGGACCGTTCGGCCCAGGGCACGGCGCTCCCTCCGGCGAGCTCGGCCGCCGCCGCGGCCGCATCGGGTTTGCGGGCGCACACCACAACGCGCGCGCCGGTGCGGCCGAGCGCCCGCGCCACCGCGCGCGCCGCGCCGCCCGCGCCGAGCACGACGACCGAGGCACCGGCCGGATCGTGACCCGCGTCCCGAAGCGATCGCAGGAAGCCCTCACCGTCGGTCGAATCGCCGACGAGACGACCCTTGTCGCCGGGCGAGACGGTGTTCACGCTACGCAGCGCGGCCGC
>JAUZEM010000213.1 GCA_030839005.1 Actinomycetota bacterium
TCCGTCCGCCCCGAAAGGGAGCCCGCCTTATGGCGATCGACGTCCGCGATCTCGCGACCCGCCCACTCGAACCGATGATCGCCGAAGAGCTCGACATCTTCGAGCGCACTGTCGGCGAGTACCTCGACGGCCGGGTCGACGAGGACACGTTCCGGGTCTTCCGCTTGAACCACGGCGTCTACGGCCAGCGCCAGGGCGGTCACGCCCAGATGCTGCGCATCAAGATCCCGCACGGTCGCATCACAGCCGAGCAGCTCGACACGTTCGCGTACATCGCCGACAACTACTCCCGGGGCTGGGGTCACCTCACCACACGTCAAAACGTGCAGTTCCACTTCATCCCGCTCGAGCAGTCGCCCGAGATCCTGCGACTCATGGCGTCGGTCGGGCTGACGTCGCGCGAGGCGTGCGGCGACACGGTTCGCAACGTCATGGGCTGCCATCTTGCCGGCGCGTGCCCGCAAGAGGTCCTCGACATCACGCCGTGGGCGCAGGCGACGACCGACTTCCTGCTCCGCCACCCCTACGGGCAACGCCTGCCCAGGAAGTTCAAGATCAACTTTTCGGGATGCGCGACCGACTGCGGCCAGGCGATGTTCAACGACGTCGGCGTGGTCGCAACCACGCGCACGCTTGCCGACGGCACTGCCGAGGCCGGCTTCAAGGTGTTCATCGCCGGCGGACTCGGCGCCAACCCGCATCCCGCCCAGGCCCTCGAGCCGTTCACGCCCCGCGAAGAGCTGTTGCCGACCATCTACTCGTGCCTGCGCACCTTCGACCACTACGGCAACCGCGACAACAAGATCCGCGCCCGAATGAAGTGGCTCGTCGACTCGATGGGCATCGACGAGCTGCGCGAGCGCATCTTCCGGGAACGAAAGTTCCTGCGCGCCGCACGCGATTGGCCGTGGGGCATCCCCGAGCGCGTGCGTGAGGTCGGAGACGCGCCCGCCGGCGGCACGCCGACCGCCACCCAGGTCGGTGCCGCGCACGTTCCCGTCAAGCTCCTCTCGAGCAATCCGTACGACCGTTGGCAGGAAGCCAACGTCGTGCGCGGCGTTGCGCGGGGCACGGTCAGCGCGGTCGCCTACTCGCGCCTCGGCGACATCACCGCAGATCAGTTCCGCGCCCTCGCCGACATCCAGCGCGACCTCGGGCTCGACATCCGCATCACCAACCGTCAGAACCTCGCGCTGCGCGACCTGAACGAGGCCGACGTACGCCCGCTCTACGACCGGTTGAACGACATCGGGATGGCGGAAGCGGGCGCCGAGCTCGCCCGCGACGTCGTCTCGTGCCCGGGCGCCGACACCTGCAACCTCGCGGTCACGCAGTCGCGCGGTCTGGCCGCCGCGGTCGGCGATGCGCTCGAGGATGCGGGGCTGGCCGAGGTTCCGGGTGTGCGCGTGAACATCTCGGGCTGCACGAACAGCTGTGGCCAGCATCACGTCTCCGACATCGGCTTCTTCGGGCTGGAGCGCCGGGCACACGGGCGCGCCGCACCCGGATACCAGATGCTCCTCGGAGGGCACCTGGGCGAGACCGAGGTCGAGTTCGGCGACAAGGCCACCAAGATCCCCGCCAAGACCGCGCCCGAGGCGGTCGTGCGGATCGTCCGGCGCTTCAACGAGGAGCGACAGCCGGGCGAGATGTTCCAGGCGTGGCTGGCGCGTTCCGGCGGCGCCAAGACGGTGGGCGGCACGCTCGCCGACCTCGACCAATTCCCCAGCCCCGACGTCGCCCCCGAGTTCTACGTCGACTACGACGAGACCGGTCCCTACGTCGCCGAAGTCGGCGACGGGGAGTGCGCGGCGACATGAGCGACCTGAGAGAGCCACAGTGAGCCTCCTCGATCCCGTGATCGTCGACCGGCCGTTGGTCGACGTCGACCTCGCCGAGCTTGCCGCGATATCGGCGGAGCTCGAGCGCAAGCCCGCGTCGAGCGCCGTCAAGTGGGCGTGGGAACGCTTCGGCACCGACGTCGTGCTCGCGGCCTCGTTCCAGGATTGCGTCCTCGTCGACGTCGCGGCCAAGGCCGCGCCCGGCATCGAGGTCGTCTTCCTCGACACGCAGTACCACTTTGCGGAGACGCTCTGGTACGTCGACCGTGTGCGCGAGCGCTACGACCTGAACCTCACCGTGATGCAGCCCCTCGTGTCACGCGACGACCTGTGGCAGACCGACCCCGACGAGTGCTGCGCGATGCGCAAGGTAGAGCCCCTCGCACGCGCCCTCCGGGGCAAGCAGGCGTGGATGACCGGATTGCGCCGAGTTGAGTCGCCGACGCGCACGAATGCCCCGATCGCGCACCTCGACGTCGGCCGCGGGATCGTCAAGGTGAATCCGCTGGCGTCCTGGACCGACGCCGACATCGCCGCGTACAAACGAGACCACGAGCTCCTCGAGCACCCCCTCGCGTCGCAGGGCTATCCCTCCATCGGATGCTGGCCGTGCACGCGTCCGGTGGCACCCGGTGAAGACCCCCGTTCCGGACGCTGGTCCGGAGAGGGCAAAATGGAGTGCGGACTTCACGGGTGGCCCGGAGCCTGACCAGGGACGGAGTTAAAGGATGCATCGGCTGATCTCGCATCTCGACGCGCTCGAATCCGAATCGATCCATCTCTTGCGCGAGGTCGCGGCCGAGTTCGAGCGGCCCGTCCTGCTGTTCTCGGGCGGCAAGGACAGCGTCGTCATGCTGCACATCGCCAAGAAGGCCTTCTGGCCGGCGCGACTGCCGTTCCCCGTCATGCACGTCGACACGGGCCACAACTTCCCCGAGGTCATCGAGTTCCGCGACTCGTCGGTCGACAAGCTCGACGTCAATCTCGTCGTGGCGTCGGTGCAGGCGTCGATCGACACGGGCCGGGTCGCAGAGGACCCGGGACCGCGCGCGGCGCGCAACCGCCGGCAGCCGACGCCACGCCTGGACGCGATCGACGCGCACGGGTTCGACGCGGTGATGGGCGGAGCCCGGCGCGACGAGGAGAAGGCACGGGCCAAAGAGCGGTTCTTCTCCTTTCGCGACGAGTTCGGGCAATGGGACCCGAAGAACCAGCGCCCCGAGATCTGGTCGCTCTACAACGGACGGCACCGCAAGGGTGAGCACATTCGCGTGTTCCCGTTGTCGAACTGGACCGAGCTCGACATCTGGCAGTACGTCGCCGACAAGGAGATCGAGCTCCCCTCGATCTACTACGCGCACCGGCGCAAGGTGTTCCGACGCGACGGCATGCTCATGGCCGTGACGGATTTCCTGCAGCCCGGCGAGGGGGAAGAGGTCTTCGAGGCGACGGTGCGGTACCGCACGGTGGGCGATGCGACGTGCACGGCGGCCGTTTCCTCGATGGCCGTCGCGATCGACGACGTGATCGCCGAAGTCGCGGCGTCTCGTATCACCGAGCGCGGGGCGACTCGCGCCGACGACAAGTTCTCCGAAGCCGCGATGGAGGATCGCAAGCGGGAGGGGTACTTCTAGTGGAGCTCTTGCGATTCGCGACCGCCGGCTCGGTCGACGACGGGAAGTCGACGCTCATCGGGCGCCTGCTGTACGACTCGAAACAGATCTTCGAGGACACCCTCGAGGCGCTGGAGCACTCGACGATGCTCCGCGGCGAGGAAGGGATGAATCTCGCGCTCCTGACCGACGGGCTCCGGGCCGAGCGGGAGCAGGGCATCACGATCGACGTCGCCTACCGCTACTTCGCCACTCCTCGCCGGAAGTTCATCATCGCGGACACGCCCGGGCACGTGCAGTACACGCGCAACATGGTGACGGGCGCGTCGACGGCCGATCTCGCGTTGATCCTCGTCGACGCCCGCAAGGGCATCATCGAACAGTCGCGCCGGCACGCGTTCCTCGCGTCGCTGCTCGGCGTGCCCCACCTCGTGCTGTGCGTCAACAAGATGGACCTCGTCGACTACGACGAGGCCGTCTTCGAGCGCATCAAGAGCGAGTTCCGCGATTTTGCGGCCAAGCTCGATGTGCGCGACCTCCAGTTCGTGCCGATGTCGGCGCTGCACGGCGACAACGTCGTCGACCGATCGGCGAACACGCCGTGGTACGAAGGCACGTCGCTGCTGCATCACCTCGAGGAGGTGCACATCGCCTCCGACCGGAACCTGATCGACTGTCGCTTCCCGGTGCAGTACGTGATCCGGCCACGCGACGACAATCATCACGACTACCGCGGGTACGCGGGGCAGGTCGCGAGTGGCTCCTACAAGGTGGGTGACGACGTCGTCGTGCTGCCCTCGGGATTCACGTCGACCGTCGCGTCCATCGACACGGCCGACGGGCCGGTCGAGGAGGCGGTGCCGCCGATGTCGGTGACGATCCGTCTCGCCGACGATCTCGATGTCAGCCGGGGCGACATGATCTGCCGCCCCCACAACCAGCCGAACATCAGCCAGGACGTCGACGCGATGCTGTGCTGGTTCGGCGAGCGCGTTCCGCTCAAGGCCGGCGGCAAGTACGCGCTGAAGCAGACCTCGAAGTGGACGCGAGCGCTCGTCAAGGACCTGCACTACCGGCTCGACGTCAACACGCTGCACCGCGACGAGCGCGCCGACTCGCTCTCGCTCAACGAGATCGGGCGGGTCACGCTGCGCACGACCGCGCCGCTTTTCTCCGACGACTACCGCCGCAACCGCGCAACCGGCTCCTTCATCCTCGTCGACGAAGCCCGCAACGACACTCTCGCCGCGGGAATGATCCTGTAACCCTTTTCGCCAACCGCCTCTCCGGATGGCCAGAATGGCCCCGTGGTCCACGACGTCGCCGCGGCGGGCTTCAACGACCCGGGCGACTACGAAGCGGCGCGTCCCTCGTACCCGCCGGACGCGGTTGGATGGTTCGTCGAGAATCTCCACCTCGCGCCCGGACGCCGCGTCGTCGACGTGGCCGCCGGCACCGGGAAGCTGACCCGGCTGCTCGCACCCACAGTGCGCACCGGGCTGGTCGGGGTCGAGCCGGTTCCGGGCATGCGCGCCACGTTCCGTCGACTGCTGCCCGAGGTCCGGCTTGTCGCGGCGACTGCCGAGGCGATGCCATTTCGCGCCGGGTCGCTCGACGCGATCACCGTTGCCCAGGCGTGGCACTGGTTCGACCACGATCGCGCGACCGCCGAAGCGGCGCGAGTGCTTCGATCAGGAGGCCGGCTGGGGCTCGTCTGGAACGCACGCGACCGCACCGAACCATGGGTCGACGAGGTTTGGTCGATCATGGACCGGGTGGAAAAGCACGCCCCGTGGCGCGACCACGACAATTGGCGCGACAGCGCGCGGCGGGCGATGCCCGGGTTCGGCGAGCTGCACGAATCCGAGTTCCGCCACACGCAGCAGACCACTCCCGAAGGCGTCGTCCAACGGGTCGCCTCGGTCAGCCACGTCGCCGTCTTGCCCGAGCCCGAGCGGGCAAAGGTGTTG
>JAUZEM010000220.1 GCA_030839005.1 Actinomycetota bacterium
CAGAGAGGGGTGCCGCAGAGCCAGGCGCAGAGCCGTTTGTCAGCTCTGGGAGGCGGCGAGCCGGGCCAGCTCGATCGCCCCGAGGACACCGGCGCGGTCGCCGAGGGCCGGGCTGACGAGGTACTCCTCGAGGCCGGCCGAGAGGCCCGGCGCGACGACGTAGCAGGCGAGGAGCTCCCGCGTGCGGGCGCGGACGAGGGGGAGGAGCGAAGGCTGCTTCATCACCCCGCCGCCGAGGATCACGCGCTGCGGCGACATGACGCAGATCACGTTGACGACGCCGAGGGCGAGGTACTCCGCCTCGAGCTCCCAGACGTCACTCCGATCGCCGAGCTCCTCGCCTGGTTTGCCCCAGCGACGCTCGATCGCGCTCCCCGCCGCAAGCCCTTCGAAACAGTCGCCGTGAAAGGGGCAGGAGCCGGCAAAGGGGTCGCGGGCTCGGTCGTGTGGGATCAGCATGTGGCCGACCTCCGGATGGATGAGCCCGTGCACGAGCCGGCCTCCGGCCATCACGCCGCCGCCGATTCCCGTGCCGACGGTGAAGTAACAGAACGTGTCGAGGCCCACGGCCGCGCCCCAGCGGCCCTCGCCCAGCGCGGCGGCGTTCACGTCGGTGTCGAAGGCGACGGGAACGCCGAGCGCGTCGTGGAGGACCGGGACGATGTCGGTGTTCGCCCAGCCGCGCTTGGGCGTCGTCGTGACGCGACCTGCGCGCAGGTCGATCGGCCCGAACGAGCCGACTCCGACGGCAGAGACGCCGCCGTTCTGCGCGAAGAAGTCTGCGGTGCGGGCGAGTGTCTCTGCGGGGGTCGTTGTCGGGAAGGTCTCGACCGCGTGCAGGTCATCGGGGCCGTTGCCGATCGCGCACACCCATTTCGTGCCGCCCGCCTCGACGCCGCCGTAGGTCGTCACGACGACGCGCTTGCGGTCGGCTCGATCTCGCCCGACCCGCGCGCGATCAGCCGAACCGGCACGACCTGATGCACGGCGGGCGACGTGTCGCCCTCCATTCGCCGGAAGAGCAGCTCCGCCGCTGCGCGTCCGATTGCCTGAGGGTCCTGCGCAACCACCGAGATCGCCGGCTCGACAACATCGCCGAGGGGGATGTCGTCGAACCCGATCAGCGCGACCCGATGCTGGAGCGCGGCGGCCTTGAGGGCGCGAATTCCGCCGATCGTCAGGAGGTTCTGGCTTGTGAAGATGGCCGTCGGGGGATCGGGTGCGGCAAGGAGCTCGGCGATGGCATGCATCGAGGCGTCGGAGTCACGGAGTCCGGTTCGAATGAGTGTTTCATCGTAATGAATCCCGGCTTGCGCAACTGCCTGTGTGTACCCGCGCAACCGTTCGTCCGCCGTCCAGATCGACGGTAGGTCTCCGAGGAACGCGATTCGCCGATGTCCGGCGGCGAGCAGGTGCTCGACCGCTGCGGTCGAGCCGTTGATGTTGTCCGAAGCGACGCTGTCTGCGTCGAGATGTGCAGCCGGTCGGTCGACGAAGACGAGTGCGGTGCCGGCACGCTGCTCCTCGTAGAGGAACGTATGGTCGCTGCTCGCGGGGACAACGATGATCCCATCGACGCGCCGGTCGCGGAAGGATCCGATGAGCTCGCGCTCGCGAAGCCCGTCCTCGTCGCAGCTGCCTGCGAACACCAGGACGTTTCTGGCGCGAGCAGAATCCTCGATCGCACGGTGGAGCGCGGAGGAGAACGGGTTGGCCACGTCCTCCAGCACGAGGCCGATCGTCTGGGTCTTGCCCCCAAGACGCCGAAGCATCGATGCGTTCACGTCGCGTCGATAGTTGAGCTGCGAGATCGCGCGCTTGACCTTGGCCTCGAGCGCTGGGCTGACTCCCGGCTCGGCATTGACGACGCGGGAGACCGTCTTCAGGCCCACCCCGGCGAGGGCGGCCACATCGAGCATGGTGGGGCGGCGCACGGCTACTGGGGCGTTCTCTGACAACGAAGTCTTATCTCGGCTTGCCAAATGCCGTCGATGTTATAGCCAAGAAGGGGCGCTTGACAATGTCTCGTTGACAACGTTATCTTCCTCCTCATCAAATGACGAGCGTCCGGTCTGTCCCTCGGACAGAGATCGCCCAATCGACCTGGCGGAGCCGCATCGCGCGCTTCTTGCATCGCCCCGCCGCCATCCGCTCGGGAGGAGGCAAATGACCATGCACCAAGCACGGAACGAGAACAGGCGTCGGTCTGTGAAGGTTCTCGCCGGTGTCTTCCTCGCTGGGGTCGTCCTCGTCGCATCGCTCGCGACCGTGGCGATGGGCAGCACCTCAGCCAAGACGATCAGCGTCGCGATCGTCGCGAACCCTCAGATGACGGACATCGCTTCACTCACGCCCTCGCTCTTCACGGCGAAGACGGGCATCAAGGTGAAGTACACGATCCTCGACGAAGGCAAGCTGCGTCAGGTCACGACGCGTGACGTCGGTTCGGGCGGCAAGGCGTTCGACGCCGTCATGATCGGCATGTACGAGACGCCGCAGTTCGGCACGGCAGGCCTGCTGAAGAACCTGACGCCGCAGGCGAAGGCCGACAAGTCGTACAACTTCGCCGACCTGATCCCGGCGGTGCGCAACGGGCTGTCGGCGAAGGGCAACCTGTATGCCTCGCCGTTCTA
>JAUZEM010000238.1 GCA_030839005.1 Actinomycetota bacterium
ACTCGCTGCCGCTGGCCGCCGGAGTGCGCCGCCGGGCGTCGCGCGAGCAGGTCGGTGAGGCCGAGCAGCTCGGCCACCTCTTCGACGCGCCGGGACGCTTCGTCCTTCTGCGTCCGGCGGACTTTCAAGCCGTAGCAGAGGTTCTGGCGCACGGTCATGTGCGGGTACAGCGCGTAGTTCTGGAAGACCATCGCGATGTCGCGATGCCGCGGCGCGAGGTCGGTGACGTCGCGGCCGCCGATGCCGACGTGCCCGTCGGTGACGTCCTCGAGCCCCGCGATCATCCGCAGCAGCGTCGACTTGCCGCAGCCCGAGGGGCCGACGAGCACCATGAACTCGCCGTCGCCGATCTCGAGTGAAACGTCGTCCACTGCCACGACGCCGCCGGCGAACCGCTTCGTGACGTGACTGAGGGTGATGCCGGCCACCGGGCGATGGTATAGCCCACATCTGTCAAAAACAAGACCAGCCCGCCGCCAGGCAGGTGAAATGGTGGAGAAATGGTATTGACCAGCGGCCGAGCTGCGGCATAGACTCAGCGCGATGGACGACGACCCGATGACCGAAGCCCGCGGGACGGCCAGCTCCGACCTCGACCTCCGGTCGACCGCCGAGCTCCTCGACCTGATGAACCGCGAGGACGCGACCGTAGCCGGGGCGGTCGGAGCCGCACTGACGGAGATCGGCGACGTGGTGGATGAGATCGTCGAGCGGCTGCGCCGGGGCGGGCGCCTGATCTACGTCGGAGCCGGCTCCTCCGGCCGCCTCGCGGAGGTCGACGCGGCCGAGTGCGAGGCCACGTTCTCGACGCCGCCGGGCCAGATCGTTGCGGTGGTCGCCGGCAGCGGCGCACCGACCGCGCTCCAGCGCGAGGCAGCGGAGGACGACGACGCCGCAGGCGCGAGCGCCGTCGAACAGCTCGCCGCGGGCGCCGACGACGCGGTGATCACGATCAGCGCGAGCGGGAGGACGCCGTATGCCCTCGGCGCGGCGCGCGCCGCGAGGGAGGCGGGCGCCTTCACGGCGTGTGTCGTGTCCGCACGCGACTCCGACCTCGCGCGCGCGAGCGATCGCGCGATCGCCGTCCTCGTCGGGCCGGAGATCCTCGCGGGCTCGACGCGGCTCAAGGCGGGCACGGCGCAGAAGCTCGTGCTCAACATGCTCTCGACCGTCACGATGATCCGGCTCGGCAAGACCTACAGCGGGCTGATGGTCGACGTCGTGCCGGCGAACGACAAGCTGCGCGCGCGCGTTCGCCGCATCGTCAGGGAGGCGACCGGCGCGTCCGCCGACATCGTCGACGCGGCGCTGGCCTCCTCCGACGGCGACGCGAAGGTCGCGATCGTCTCGATTCTCATGGGGATCGACGCCGACGAGGCTCGCGCGAGGCTCGACGCGGCACGCGGCAACCTCCGACACGCACTCGTCCCGTGAAGCTCGACGTCGCCGCGGCGCTGATCGACGGGCGCCTCGTGCCAGGTGGCGTCGAGATCGTCGACGGGCACATTGCCGCTTACGGCCTGGCCGCTTCGAACGGAACTGCCCGCGGCATCGCTGTCCCCGGCTTCGTCGACCTCCAGGTGAACGGCTTCGCCGGAGTGGACTTCCTCGAGACCGACGCGGACGGCTATCGCGTGGCCGGCGAAGCGCTGCTCGAGACCGGCGTCACGTCTTTCCTGCCGACGTTCATCACGGCCGAGGAGGATGACCTCCTGGCCGCGCTGGCCGAGGTGCCGGTCTCGTCGGGCGGCCCGCGGATCCTCGGTGTCCATCTCGAAGGCCCCTTCCTCGCCGCCTCGCGGCTGGGAACGCACCCGCCCGCCGGCAGGCGCGACCCCGACGCCGCGCTGCTCGAACGACTGCTCGCCGCCGGGCCGGTGCGGATGATGACGCTCGCGCCCGAGTTGCCGCACGCGCTCGAGTTGATCGACGTGCTGAACACGCACGGCGTCGTCGTCTCGTGCGGGCACAGCAACGCGACCGCCGAGCAGGCCGAAGCCGCGTTCGACCGCGGGGCGCGAACCGTCACGCATCTCTTCAACGCGATGCGGCCGCTTACGCACCGCGACCCCGGCATCGTCGGCGCCGCGCTCGTGCGCGACGACATCGTCGTCCAGATCATCGTGGACGGCATCCATCTCGCGCCCGCGACGACGGCACTCGTCTGGCGAGCGGCCGCGGGACGCGTCGCGCTCGTGACCGACGCGGTTGCGGCCGCCAGTGCGAGCGGCGGTTCCTACAGCCTCGGCAGCGTCGAGCTGAGCGTGCAGGACGGCGCCGTGCGCGCGCCCGACGGGATGCTCGCCGGCAGCGTCCTGACGATGATCGAGGCCGTCCGCAACCTGCACGCGCTCGGAGCCCCGCTCGAGAGCGCGCTCGATGCCGCGTCGGCCGTGCCCGCGCGCGTCCTCGGCCTCACCGATGCCGGGCGGCTCGACATCGGCCTCCCAGCCGACCTCGTCGTCCTCGACGACAACCTCGAGATCGAGAGCGTGTTCGTAGGAGGGGAGGAACGTGTCGTTGCCTGAGCCGGTCCTTTCCCCCGAGCCCGGCGCGCGGTTCCTCGCGGAGATCCGGGAGCAACCCGAGGCCCTGCGCCGGTTGCTCGTGCACAACCACGAGTTCGCCCGCGTCGCCGCCATCGCGCGAGAGCGCGGGCCGCTCGTGCGGTTCGTCGGCCACGGCTCCTCCGACAATGCGGCGACGTACGGCGTCTACGCGTTCGGGCTGCTCGCGCGCACCACTGCGCTGCGTGACTCGATCGCGCTCACGGTGTACTTCGACGCGACCTTCGATCTCTCCGGCTCGACGGTGATCGGCCTCTCGCAGTCGGGTCAGACGCCGGATGTCGTGGAGTTCCTCCGGCGCGCGCGCCGGCGCGGAGCCTTCACAATCGCGATCACGAACGACGCAGCGTCGGAGATGGCCGACG
>JAUZEM010000360.1 GCA_030839005.1 Actinomycetota bacterium
GGGCCGGTCGTGGACGTCGCGATCTCGACGCGCGTGAATCGCGCGTATCGCAGCGCAACCAGTCCGCCGCGGACTCTTGGGTCTACCTGCACGCCCGAATGCGCGCCGGCCGAAGGAGCGTTCGAAGTCGCGATCGTAAAGTCCACCAACTTCTGCGCGGCAGCCAGCTGCGCCGTTGCCGCGCCCGTGCCCGACGAACCGGACGCGCCGGGAATGGTGAGCTCGGGCGGTCCGGTCGGCAGCGGTCGCTCGGATCGGCGGATCTCCACCGCGCCGATACCCAGCCAGTCGGCGATCGCCCGTCGCGCGGGGCTGATCGTGACGACGGCGGCGACGATCACCACGAGCACCGCCGCGACCGTGAGCAGCGCGCGCGCCCGGTGCCGCGTACGTTCCGCGAGAAGAACCGGCCCGGCGATCCGGCGACGCACCTCCTCGATGAGGCCGTCGCCGGTCGGGTGATCGAGATGCTCGGCCAGATCGACGAGCGCGCGCTCGAGCTCGATCACGACGTCACCTCGCTGCCGAGCTCCACCCGCAAGAGGTTCGACGCTCGCGACAATCTCGACTTCACCGTTCCCAACGGGCACGACAAGACGTCCGCCGTCTCGCTCTCGCTCAATTCCGCGAAGTACCGAAGCGCGATCACCTCGCGGTACCGGTTGGGTAGGCGCGCCACGACGTCGAGGAGGCGTTGGCGCTGGTCGTGCTGTGCGACGACGTGTTCGACGTCCGCGCCGGCGGGTTGAGGTTGCTCACGAACCTGCAACTCGAGCTTGCTACGACGCGACATCGCGCGACGACGGTTGCGCGCCTCGTTGGCGACGATGGTGAACAGCCACGGCTTGAACGCCGCGTCCGTCCGGAACCCGCCGAGATTGCGAAACGCCTTGACGAATCCCTCCTGCACCGCATCCTCTGCTTCGTCGCCGGCGATCCCGTACGCGAACCGGAGCGCCGGCACCCGATGGCGCTCGACCAAGTCTGCGAACGCGTCGAGATCGCCCGTTCGGGCGGCGATCACCAACTCCGCGTCGCTGCGTGGATCCATGTTGTGACCTGCATACACCGCCCGGTGCGGCGAGGTTCCAGATCAGTAACCGGGCTTGGGACGGAAGAGGTCGAAGCGGAGGCCCTGGTCGTCGACGCACTCGGCGTTGCCGCCGGAGTCGTAGTCGGTGACTGCCAGCACGTCGCCTCCGAGCTCGCGGACGCGCGCCGCGGCGGTCTCGATGTCGTCGACGCGGAAGTAGAGGCGCACCTCGGGACTGCCGGGACGGCTGTCGATCCCGGCGGGCGGTGTGATCGACGAGATGTGGAACGCGCCGGACTGGTATCCGCGCACGGCTCGCACTGCCGCGAGGAACGTCTCTCCCGTGAGGTCCTCGGCCACGGACGGATCGTTCACGCGCGCGGCGAGATATCCGTAGACCTGGGGGATCGCACGGTCGTACAACGCGAGCAGCCGCGGACCCTGGTCGGCAGCTGCACTCTCGTTCACGCTGTGATCATCGCTCGGCGACTCCTTGCTCCGACGCGCGGAGCCCATAAATCATGCCGACGTCCTTCGCCGCACCGCCCGACCGACGAGAACCCCTCCCCCAGTTGGGACAACTTCGTCGGCAGCTCGGCTGCTTGTGCTCCTACGCGTGCGGGTGTAGGCCTTTGGTGTCGGAAGCGGACGGTTCCGTACGTCCTTGTTGCACGGGGGATTCTTTTATGCGCAAGTTGCTCTTGGTAGGCGCAGTTGTCGCGCTCGTTGCAGCCGCAGCGGGATGCAAGCTGGTGGTAACACCGGCGGCGTCGAACGGCTGGACCTTTGTCAACGAGGGGACCAACGGCAGCGCGTACTACGTGAACGGGCCGGGCACTCCGCCGGCCGGTCGCGGCAGCGCGCTCTTGACGATCGACGGCACCGGCCGTGAGGACGTCGCGACCGGGCTCTTCAGCGGGAGACAGCTCTCCACGTTCACCAACTTGAAGTACTCGACGTATCAGGCGTTCTCGGGGTCGCCGAACGAGACCCTGTACCTGCAGTTCGACGTCGACTACGACTCGACCGACTCGTCCACGGCTTACCAGGGCCGGCTCGTGTACGTGCCGTCAGCCTCGCAATCCGTCCTGCCCCGCGTATGGCAGAACTGGGACACGATGGACACGAACGCTTCGTGGTACTCGTCGGCAAGCGGTGCCTCTTCGAACCGTCCGATCGTCGGCGACGTCACCCAGACGAACCCGCCCTGCGACCAGACCACCTTCTGCACGTGGGCGACGCTGATGGCGGACTACCCGAACGCGCGCGTCCGTCCCACGGTGAGCAGCGTGCCGGGTGCACTGCTCGTCCGCGCCGGCGGTCCGGTGACCGGCGGGTTCGTGGGCGCGACCGACAACGTGATCGTCGGGATCAGCGGCAACAACGTCGAGACGAACTTCGAGCCCGGCGACGGGAACCTCGTCATCAACCAGTCGAACGCGGCCGCCCGCGGGTTTGCCTTCGCGCAGGAGACGGCGAACGGCAGCGGAGCGTTCGTCAGCGGACCGAACGGCTCGGACGGCTCGGGTAGCGCGAAGCTCACAGTCGACTCGACCGGTGGCGAAGCGTTGGTGAACGGCCTCTTCGCAGGAACGCGGTTCGATCACCTCAACTTCTTGTCGTACAAGACCTACCAAGCGGACGTCGGACCCCACGCGACCACGCTGCAGCTCGACGCCGACTACGACGCCACCGATGGCAGCACGGCATTCCAG
>JAUZEM010000404.1 GCA_030839005.1 Actinomycetota bacterium
GAGCTCAGCGCGGTGTGGGTGCCGATGTTCCTGATGATGCTCGACGGCGGCTCGGAGTTCACCGCGCGGCTGAACGGTCGCCCGCTCGCCCCGCTGCCGATGCGGCCGAGCGAGTACTTTCGCCGCCAGGTGCGCGTGTCGTCGTTCTCGTACGAGATGCCGGCGCGGCTGATCCGCCAGACCGGAGATCTCTACATGTGTTGCTCGGACTATCCCCACTCGGAAGGGACTGCGACGCCGCTCGCCGACTACGCCGGCGCGGCGGTCCCGGTCGGGCCCGAGGACGCGCCCGGGTTGTTCCGCGACAACGTGTCGATGCTGCTCGAGCGCGCGTGACGGACGCGGGCGCTCGCCCGTGCCGGCTTCAGCGTTGGATCAGCAACTCGTCGGGCAGCGACCCCTCGAACCAGAGCGTCGTCTCGAGCCGCGTCGCGATCTTCCAACCCGCGTCGGTGCGTACGAGGTCGTCGTCGTAGCGCGCGCCCACGAAGAAGAAGTGAAGCCCGCCCTCACGCGTCGCCGCGCCCTGCGGATTCGTCACCATCGTGCGGCAGGTCGCGCGATCGCCGTCGAGCCGAACGTCGATGTTCGCCATCAGATGCTGCGTCACCGGGAACGCCGACATCACCTTCTCGAGCCAGCCCCGCACCTGGCGGTACGGCCCGACCTTGCCGCCCGGGTTCGACGAATAGTCGACATGGGCGTCGTCCGTGAAGCACGTGTCGAGGAGCGCCCAGTCCTTCGTGTCGATCGCCCAGCCGTAGCGGACGATCACGTCATGGATCTCGGCGCGATCGGAGAGCTCTTGCGGCGTCACGAGGCGAGCGGCTTGGGCTCGGCCGCGCCCGGCTTGCAGTTGATCGCGAGCGTGAACTTCGTGGTGACGACCGGCTTCGACGTGCGCTCGTGCGACCACGTCGTCTCGGTCACGTAGAACTCGAGCTTCCCGCCGTCGCTCTTGGCTTTCTCGTACACGTCGGAGATGACGCCTTCACCGACCAGCACATCGCCCGCGTGCGGCCAGGCGCCACCGTGATAGATGAATTCCTGCTCGCCGTGCAGGATGGCCCGGCCCTTCCCGCGCAGGTTCTCGATCGGCAGGCCGGCGGCGCCACCGACGCCCATCGAACCCCAGTAGGGCATGGCGAACGGGAACGTCGGCGGCACCGGCGCGTTGTCGGCGGTGTACACCGGATCGTCGTCCATCAACGCCTGCGCAAAGACGCGGACCGGCCCGCGCTCGATGATCACCTTCTGGGTGCCGAGCGGTCGTCCCTTGAGCTCGGTGAGTGCCACTCGATCGCCTCCGCAAAGTCGAGCCGGCGTGCGTGCCGGCGTTCCGGACGCGGGAGGTTACAAGCGGCCGAGCCGGCCCAGCCAGCGCCGGACGATCAGGCCCTTATCGAGAATGCGGCGGACGATTCGTCGTCAAGTGACCCAGGCTCGCCAGTCGTCCTCGAACGAACGCTCTCCCGCGCGAACCCGCGAGCGCCACGAGCGCACTTCGTGTCCGGCCCGATTCACGATGACGATCGATACGCCGACTGCGGCAATCAGCGCGGCGGGCATCACGAACTTCAACTTCTCACGCGACATGAACGAACCTCCTTCCGAAGATCCGAGCCCGCCGGGCGACGGGCAGAAGCACTGACAACGTCACTCGTCCCTGAACCGGCCCGAGGATGGCGTCGTGCCGTCCTCATCGGAGGAACCATCGGGACGACACGCTCGGGGCGACGTGCTCGGGACGACAGCGACGCCAGTATCGGCCCCCGGACCGAGCCTGTCCAGACCCAGGTCAGTGCTATTTCTGCGCCCTGCTCCCGCACGCGACGGTGGCGTCGAGATGGACGATGAGCGAACTGCGACAGGTCACCAGATGACGCTACGGAGAGGAAGTGACAATGCCTGACGTGGAGGCTTGTCGAGGTATCTCGTAAAGCTGAGCAGTTGGTTGGTGCGCGGGACTTTGGGCAATGAGGTGCATCTTGAGCGACCGTTGGAGCTCTGGTCGCATCGAGATGGGGTTCCCGGGGAACCGCACGAGCGCGAGATAGCCGCCGCGGCGTTCGAAGAGTTCGACCACTTGCTGCATGCTGCGTTCGTATTCGGGAGTTGGCGGGCCCGACAGGAACGGCAGGGCGATGGATCCGCTCCCGCTCATGTCGTACACGGCGTCAGGCGCGTTGCTCACGATCAGCGCGTCGCGTGGGATGCGAATGATCGCCTGCGCGACGGACGTCTGCTTGGGCGCAACCGCGGGTCTGTCTTGGAGGAAGCGCCGCGTGGTCGACCAGTTGGCCATGACGAGCAGCGCTGCGAGTGCGCCGATGATTGCGACGGTCCCGACGCTCGACACGACGCGAACGAGTGACCGGTAAGCGACGGCAAGAAGGACCGCGTACCACAGGGCACGGACCGGGGCGAAGATGCGGGCATCTATTGGCACCGCGAGGTCGAACAAGAGGGCCGTGAAGACGACGAACAGCACGTATGTGCCGACGTACAACAGTCCGAGCTGCATGAGATACCGGGCGTTGTGGTCGTCCTCAGGGCTCGCGCCGGGCAGGCCGGGTCCCCACACGGCACCTATGACGACGAGCACGAGCATTAGCACGACGATGAGGAACCGCAGTGCGTGTGGTCCGCTCAGCGGCAAGACGTAATCGGCGAACCTGTCGAACGGCGCGCGGAGGTCAATCGCCTGCGAATAAAGCTTCGAAGTTGGGGATCCACCTCCATCGAGGCGAGCCCATGCAGCAAAGAGCGCGGTGGGAGCGACTGCGATTCCGGCGAAGATCCCCGCCCGGCGTAGACGTGAACGAAGGTTGCGTTGGCGGTCCAAGACAACGAGCGCGATCACCGCAGCAAGGATGAACGCAATGCCGACGTAGCGGACCAGCAGCGCTGCCGACGAGGCTCCGGCCGCGACCGCCAACGCAGGTCGTGCCCGCCCGGACGCGGCCGTGAGCGCGCCATGCAACGCGAGCAACCCAACCAGGGACAATGTTATGAACAAGGGTTCGCTCGCGACGGAGCGGTGCAGCTGCAACCAGCCGAACTGGACGAAGAAGATGCGCCGAATATCGCTATCGAACAGCAGC
>JAUZEM010000405.1 GCA_030839005.1 Actinomycetota bacterium
GGTTCTACGCGGAGCCGCCGTCGGCCAGCCGCATCACGCACGACAACTATCACACTGGCTTCATCCTCGACGCGATCATGATCTACGGCCGCGCGGCGGGTAGTGACGAGTTCGAGAAGTCGTACCAACGCGGGATCGAGTTCTACGAGCGGCGACTGTTCGAGCCGGACGGCGCGGCCCGGTTCATGAGCGACCGTCACTACCCGATCGACATCCACGGCTGCGCGCAGGGCGTCATCACATTCTCACTCCGCCAACGACACGAGGGCGTCGGCGGCGCCATGGCCCGGAAGGTGCTCGACTGGACGATTACCAACATGTGGGACCCGACGAGCGCGTGGTTCTACTACCAGAAGCGGCCCCACTACCGAACGGCCATTCGCGAGCTGCGTTGGTGTCAGGCGTGGATGTCGTGGGCGCTCGCGTGCCATCTCGAGATCTGCGGAGACGCGTCATGAGAGGCTTCGCCGGTTGTGAGCTCTCGCTCGACGAGAGCCGGAGCCGGTTCGAGCGTCTGTACGCGCGCGTGCTCGGCGCGCCCGCGAACGGCCTGCGCATCCGGTTGCGGCGCGTGCTGCCCGCGACCGAGGGTTCCTACGCCGACATCCTCGACGCCGGATGCGGGCAGGGCGTCTTCAGCATGGAGCTCGCCAAGGCCCATCCGGAAGCACGCGTCGTCGGCATCGACATGGACCCGGTGCTCGTCGAGCGCGCCAACGCCATCGCGCAACGCGCCGGGTTGACGAACTGCCGCTTCGAGGTCGGCGACGTCACCAAGCTCGACTATGACGCCGCGTTCGATCTCGTCGTGAGCGTCGACAACCTCGAGCACGTCGACGACGACGTCACCGCGCTGCGCGGCCTGATGCGAGCACTGCGCCCGGGCGGTCGAGCGGTCGTTCACGTCCCTGGTTACGAGCGGCGCTGGCTCGTGTTCGGTCGGCGCGTCAATTTCGACGTCCCGGGTCACGTGCGTCCCGGCTACCGCACCAACGAGCTGGTCGAACGCCTGACCGGCGCCGGCTTCGACATCTCGTCATGCCAGTCGACGTACGGCACGATCGAGACGTTCACGAACAACATCTCCTACCTGATCACGGGCGCCGACCGGAAGCGCAAGGGCCTGTACGCCGTGGTGTTCCCGTTCCTGCTCGCGGTGTCGTGGCTCGGCAGGTCCTCCCGGCCGCAATGGGGCGCGGGCGTGCTGGCCACCGCGCATCGCCCCCGCCAACTCGCGGCGACGGGCTGATCGCGATGCGCGTCCTCATCGACATCCTCCATCCCGCCCACGTCCATTTCTTCCGCAACTTCCACAACGAGATGGAAGCGCGCGGCCACGAGCTGTACATCACCGCCCGCGCCAAGGACCGCTCGCTCGATCTGCTCGATCAGTACCACCTTCCCTACGACCACATCTCCGATCAGCTGAGCGGAGGCGCGGGGCTGGTCGTCGAGATGACCCAGCGCACCGGCCGCCTCCTGAAGGTGATGCGCCAGTTCCGCCCCGACGTCATGACGGGGATCATGGGCCCCTCAATCGCCGCTGCGGGAAAGCTCAAGCGCGTGCCCGCAGTCGTGTTCTACGACACCGAGTTCGCCAAGCAGACGAACTGGTTCGTGTACCCGTTGGCGCACAGCGTGTGCACGCCCGACTGCTATCAGGGAAAGGTCCGCGGCACGCACGTTGAGTACGCCGGCTACCACGAGCTCGCGTATCTCCACCCGAACCGCTTCCGACCCGACGCCGGCCGCCTGGCCGCGTTCGGCCTAGGGGTCGACGAGCCCTACTCCCTCGTTCGTTTCGTTTCCTGGCAGGCCGTCCACGACAAGCGAGAGACGGGACTCAGCGGCGCGCAGAAACGCGACCTCGTCGACCGACTGGGCCGGCACGGGCGCGTGCTCATCTCCTCGGAGGCCGCGCTCCCCGCTGATCTCGCGCCGTACGAGGTCAAGGGTCCCGTCGAAGACATCCACCACCTGCTCGCCCACGCGCAACTGATCGTGGGCGAGTCCGCGACGATGTCGTCGGAGGCCGCCGTGCTCGGCGTCCCGGCGGTGATGATCGCGACCTCGGGCCGCGGTTACACCGATGACGAGGAGCGCCGCTACGGATTGGTGCGGCACTTCACCGAGGATCAATACGACGACGCCGTCGCGACCATCGAGAAGCTGTTCGCCGATTCACCGCGCGAGCTCGGGCAGCTCGCGCGGCAACGGTTGCTTGCCGAAAAGATCGACGTCACGCGTTGGATGGTCGACTACTTCGAGTCCAACTTCGGCTCGGGACCGCGCCGCTGATGTGTGGCATCGCGGGCACGCACGGCTTCGGTGATGCAACGCTCATCCGGGCGATGACCGACACGCTGATCTACCGCGGCCCGGACGGCGAGGGCTTCTACGTGGGCGATGGTGTCTGCCTCGGCAACCGGCGGCTGGCGATCCTCGACGTCGCGGGCGGCGCGCAACCGATGACGAACGAGGACGGCGATGTCATCGTCGTCTTCAACGGCTTGATCTACAACTACCCCGAGCTGCGCGAACACCTGCTGCGCCACGGGCACACGCTCCACACCGCATGTGACACCGAGATCCTCGCCCACCTCTATGAAGAGGAAGGCATCGGTTTCGCGGCCAAGCTCAATGGCATCTTCGCGTTCGCCCTCTTCGATCGTCGCCGCCGCAAGCTGTTCATCGTGCGCGACCCCGTCGGCGTCAAGCCGGTGGTCTACGCCGTGCGAGGCAACCAGGTGGCGTTCGCGTCGGAAGCGAAGGCGGTGCTCGCGAGCGGCATCGTCGGCGCGGAGCTCGACGAGGCAAGCCTTCACCTTTCGATGAACGTCCGCTACGTTCCCGGCGCCCGCACGCTGTTCCGCGGGATCCGGCGACTCTCGCCCGGGCACGTCCTCGAGGTCACCGACGACGCGCCGCCGCGTGAATACGCGTACGCGAGCATCGACTGGACGCCCGACGAAACGCGAACCCGCGCCGAGTGGCTGGACGGCATCCGGAGCCACTACGAGCAGGCGGTCAAGCGCCAGCTGTTGGCGGATGTGCCGCTCGGTGTGTCGCTGTCCGGTGGGATCGACTCCAGCTCGGTGGTCGCAATGATCCGGCGAGCACACAGCGGCTCGATCAAGACGTTCACCCTGGGGTTCAACGAACCGCAAGACGAGCTCGACGACGCGCGCTTCGTCGCGGAGACATTCGGGACCGACCACCACGAGCTCGTTCTGACCGAGCCGGTGCTCCCTTATCTCGCGGACGCGATCCGCCACACCGAGGAACCGAAGGTCAACTCGCTGCAGCTCTACCTCTTGCACCGTTACATCGGCGAACACGTCACGGTGGTGCTGTCGGGCTTGGGCGGCGACGAGCTGTTCGCCGGATACGACGTATACGGCTATCTGCAGCGCACCCGGCGGATCCGTTCCGGACTCACGGGCGCGGGTGTGCGCGCGCTCGCACCGGTCCTCGACTGGACGGCGCGGCGCGCGTCCACGCTCGGTCGTCCTCAAGTCGACCTGGCGGCCCGCAAGATCGAATGGCTCGCGGCGTCCGGCGATCCGGCGCGCCACTACCTGCTGCTCCGCAACGCCTGGGACTTCAACGAGGTCCTGGTTCGGCGCGTGTACACACCGGAGTTCGCCGACCGTCTCCAAACGTCGACGCGTGACGAGTTCGACGAGTACTTCGATGGCGACTCGCCGGTCGAGGCTCAGGTGCTCCGCGCCGAGTTCTCGACCAAGATGGTCTGCGACTTCCTCCACAACGAGGACACCATGTCGATGGCACACTCGGTGGAGTCGCGCGTTCCGCTCCTCGATCTCGAGCTCGTTCGCTTCGCCGCGCGCATTCCCGACGAGGTGCGGTTCGGCCGCGGCATGAAGGGTCTCCTGAAGGACGCGATGCGGGGCGTGCTCCCCGACCGCGTGCTCGACAAGAAGAAGTGGGGCTTCACCTTCGATCCCGTCGAGCAATATCAAAAGGATCTGGGTCCGATGGCGCGTGAGCTGTTGACACCCGACCGGCTCCGGGCATCGGGAATCTTCAATCCCGGATTCGTGCAGGCGGTGCTCGCCGCCAAGCCGCACCAGCGGCTGCGGTGGCACTACTTCCTGCTTTGGCAGATGATCGGCTTCGAGCTCTGGCACGAGACCTTCATCGGCTCGCCGGCGTCCACGGTGGCGTCGCGCCGTTCGGTACGATCCACTTCCGGAGAGGGAAGGTAGACAGCGGATGAAGCCCGAGCCCGATACCAGCGTTGCGACGGTCAAGGACTTCTGGGAGTCGCACGTCAACAACGAGTACTACACCGACGCGACCCGCGCGACCGACGAATACTTCCGGGAGATCGAGGAGCGCCGATACGCGACGCACTACAACTTGCGCGATCTTTTCGCCAAGCTTGCCGGGAGCAAGGGCCGGCTGCTCGAAGTTGGCTGTGGGATCGGAGTCGACAGCATTCAGCTCGCAAAATGCGGGTTCGACGTGACCGCCGTCGACCTGACCGAGAGCGCACTACAGGTCGCCAAGGAGTTTGCCGCCCGGCGCGACGTCAATATCAACTTTCAGCTCGGTAACGCGGAGGGACTCGACTTCCCTGATGCGAGCTTCGATGTCGTGTACTCGTTCGGCGTGCTGCACCACACGCCCGACATCGAGAAAGCGGTCGCCGAGGTTCGGCGCGTGCTACGACCAGGTGGCTCTGCGTACGTAATGCTCTACCACCGCTACTCGCTGGTGAACCTGGTGCACCGCGCGTTCCGGTTGCCGTACGAGTCGCCGCGCGATCGCAAGGACCACTGCCCGGTCGTGTACACGTTCAGCCGGCGCGGTGTACGCGAGCTGTTCGGCGCCTATTCGAACGTGTCGGTGCAGGCCGCGTATCCCTTCACCTACGGTTTCGGCCCGCTCACGACCAAGACGCCGCTCGGGCTTCGCCGGCCGCTCGGCCGTGCGTTCGGCTGGCACCTGATGATCCAAGCGTCGCGCTAGCTAGGCCGAGTCGATCCTCGACTCGATCCGTCGGTCGGGCACGAGCCACATGAGCGCGACAACCACGTACAGCCCGAGTGCGACCCACCGGTTCAAGAAGGCAATCGGCACCGCCACGATGTAGATCACGGGCGAGATCTTGCCCTTCACGTCATTCCCGAGGGCGGTCGCGAGCGTCGAGTCCGGACCCTGCGCGGCGATGATCACGGTCTTCAGGATGTAGTACGCGATCGCGGCCAAGAGGAGCACGCCGCCGTAGGCCGCGGTCGGGAGCGCGGCGAAGTGGTTCTCACCCATCCAGCCGGTGAAGAACGGGAACAGCGACAACCAGAACAGGAGATGGAGGTTCGCCCACAGGACGGCGCCGTTGATCCGCCGCGTGGCCATCAGTAGGTGGTGGTGGTTGTTCCAGTAGATACCGAGGTTGACGAAGCTGAGCACGTAGGTGACGAAGACCGGCGCGATCGGCCGGAGCGCGGACGCGTCGGAGCCGTGCGGGATCCGGAGCTCCAGCACCATGATCGTGATCAAGATCGCGATGACGCCGTCGCTGAAGGCCTGGACTCGATCCGTCTCCACGACGAGACCGACGGGCTAGCCCATGTCCTCGAGGACGCGCTCGACCTTGGGCACGGTGTCCTTCGGACTGATCTTGTAGAAAACGCCCGCCAGCTTGCCCTTCTCGTCGATAACGAACGCGGAGCGCACGATCCCCATGAACTTGCGCCCGTACAGCGACTTCTCGCCCCACACGCCGAAGGCCTCGGCGACCGCGTGGTCGGTGTCGGCGAGGAGAGGGAACCCGAGGCTGTACTTGTCGTCGAACTTCTTCTGCTTGTCGACCGGGTCCGGGCTGATACCGAACACGACGGCATTCAGCTTCTTCAGCTGCGGGAAGGCGTCGCGCAGGCTGCACGACTGTTGGGTGCAGCCGGGCGTGTCGGCCTTCGGGTAGAAGTAGACGACGACCCGATGACCCTTCGCGCCGGACAGCTTCACTGCCTTGCCGTTCTGGTCCTTCAGCGTGAACGCCGGTGCCTTGTCGCCGACGGCGAGTTTCGTCATCTGACCCTCCGGGATACCGATGGCGTGCGCCCGTAGCATGCCGCGCGTGCGGCGGTCTTCGCTCGTTCGGCTCGCGGCGCCGCCCGAAGTGGTGGGCGCGGCCGCGGTGGAACGACTCGGAGCGATTCCGGCCGGCAACCGAATCTTCGAGATCCCGGGACCGCCCGGCCGGCAACCGTCGGTCGCGCTCGCGCTCCGCTTGGCCGCGGCTGCGGACGGAACCGATGTCGCGATCACGTCGACGGGCGAGATCGATATCCCCTTCTTCGGGTGGTTCTTCCTGCCGCTCGTACGGATCGCACACCGACGGACCCGCGCGCACGCGGTCGAGACGCTGCGCGCCGCGCTCGACGGCCGTGCAAGTCCGGCGCCGGTGAAGACCGTCGTCGGGCTCCCGCCCGTCGCGTTCAGCCCCGAGCAGGCGACCTTCATCGCAACCGCGTCCGCCGCGGTCGCCGTCGTGACGTTCGCGGCCGCACTGTTCGGCCAGCTCTCGGGCCCGATCAGCGACACGTTCCGTGCGTCCGACGCGACGATCGGCGTCGCGCTGGCGCTCACGCGCCTCGGCGCGCTGTTCGCGCTCTTCGCGATCGCGATCGCCGATCGTCGCGGGCGCCGGACGTCGATCCTCGTCGGTGTCGTCGGGTCGGCGGTGGTCTGTGCCCTGTCCGCAATCGCGCCGAATCTCGCCACCTTCACCGCTGCGCAAGTCCTCCAGCGCGGACTCGTCGGCACCACCGGAACGGTTGCGTTCCTCGCGGTCGTGGAGGAGGCGCCGGAGGGCGCACGTGCGTACGCGGCGTCGATGCTCGCGCTGGCGGGCGGCTTCGGGTTCTCGGTCGCGGTCGTGACCTTGCCGCTGGGCGACGCGGCCCCGTGGGGGTGGCGGATCCCGTTCGCACTCGGCGGCGCGTCGATCCTCCTCGCCCCGGCGGTCGCGCGGCATCTCCGCGAGACGGCGCGCTACACCGCGCTCGTGGCCCGCACCGACGTCGTGCGCGGCCGCGCCCGCGACGTGTTCGAACGGCACCGGCGCCGCTTCGTGCTGCTCGCCGCCGTCGCCTTGCTGACCAATCTGTTCAGCGCTCCCTCGTCGCAGTTCATGAACAAGTACCTGACCGATATCCGAGGCTTCTCCAACACGGACATCGCGCTGTTCCGCACGGTTACGACCGCCGTCCCCGGCCTCGTGGGCGTGCTGCTCGGCGGCCGACTGGCCGAGGCGCGTGGGCGCCGCCCGGTCGCCGGTATCTCGCTGGCCCTGGCGACCGGTGCGCAGATGATCTTCTTCCTGACCGGCGGCGCAACCCTGTGGGTGATGTCGGCGACTGCGATCTTCCTGGCCGGCGCGGGCGGCATCGCGCTCGGCACGCTCGACGCCGAGCTCTTCCCCACCGAGGTTCGCTCCACCTCGAACGCGATGCTCTACGTCGTCGGAGTCCTCGGGTCGGCGAGCGGTCTCCTGCTCGCGGGCGGCCTCTCTGACCATTTCGGCGGCATCGGCCGTTCGGTCGCGCTCACCGGCATCGGGTCGTTCCTCGTCGCGCTCGTCGTCGTCCCGCTGCTTCCGGAATCGGCGGACCGGGCGCTCGACGATGTGAGCCCGACGCAGGCGACCCGGACGCAGACCGGCAATCGCGACGAGTACGGTCCCGATCCGTGACCGCACGTACGACGACGGTAATTCTCGACGGGCTCGCGTTTCCCGAAGGCCCGCGCTGGCACGACGGGCGCCTGTGGTTCTCGGATCAACACGACACGCGCGTCGTGGCGATGAAGGTCGACGGTGCCGCCGAGACGATCGTCGAGGTTCCTCAACAGCCTTCGGGGTTGGGATGGTTGCCCGACGGGCGGCTGCTCGTCGTCTCGATGCTCGATCGCATGTTGATGCGGCTCGAAGCTGATGGCGGTCTCGTCGTGCACGCCGATCTCTCCGAGCTCGCGCCCGCATCGTGCAACGACATGGTGGTCGACGCACACGGTCGCGCCTACGTGGGCAACTTCGGCTTCGACATGTACGCGGGCGCGAAGCCACGCGAGACCTGTCTCGTCGCGGTCGAGCCGGACGGTCGGGCGCACGTCGTAGCCGAGGAGCTCGCATTCCCGAACGGCTCCGTCATTACCGCCGACGGGTCGACCCTGCTGGTCGGTGAGAGCATGGCGAGCCGCATCAGCGCCTTCGACATCGCGCCCGACGGCACGCTCGGGAATCGCCGCGTCTGGGCGCAGCTGGAGGGAGCCACGGTCGACGGCATGTGCCTCGACGCCGAGGGCGCGGTCTGGGCCGCGTGTCCCTTCAGCGGACGCGTGCTGCGCATTCGCGAAGGCGGCGAGGTCGTCGACGAGGTTACGGGCACGCACCCCGGCGCGTTCGCGTGCATGCTCGGCGGCGACGACCGGCGCACGCTCTACGTGTGCACCGCTCCGAGCCACGTGCCCGAGGAGGCACGGGCTGCGCACGCCGGTCGGATCGAAGCCGCTTCGGTCGAGGTACCCGGCGCGGGGTGGCCCTGACCGCCGAGCTCACGACGTTGCACCATCGGTTCCGGCGCGGGCGCCGGCCGGTAGCCTGCGCACGCGTGGGAGACGTGGCGTCCGGCGCCGCCGAGGCGAGGCCGGACACGACACTCGAACCGGTCCACGCCGAGCCCGAGACCCGTTCGCCGGTCGGGCGTGCGGGCGAGCATTCTCGGGGTTGGCTCGAAGCACTCGCAGTTATTGCGCTCGCGGGCGCCGTGTTCGTGGTGCATCCGTTCGGGTACGTCATGCATCACCCGTACTGGGCCGACGAAGCGTGGGTCGCGGTGCTCTCGAAGGCTCCGCTGACGCAGTGGACGTCCCTTTCGTCGAGCACTCCGATCGGATGGCTCCTCGCGGTGCGTTTGGCCCCGGTGGGTCGTGACGGACTTCGCATCGTGCCGCTGCTGTTCTCGGCGGGCGTCGTCGTGATGGCATACGTCGTCGCTCGCGGCCTTCCTTGGAAGAAGGCCTCGGTGGCACGGTTCGCGGGAGCGGTCGCGGGAGTGGTTGTGTTGCTCGCGCCGATCTCGTTGATGCGCAACGACCTGAAGCAGTACACGGCCGACGCCTTCTTTACTCTCGTGGTCATCGCGCTCGCGTGCCGAGTCGAAGCCCACCCGGGTCGCCGCAATCTCGCGCACCTCGTGATCGGATCGGCGTTCTCGATCGTGTTCAGCACGGCGACCGCCTTCGTCGTCGTCGCGGTGTTCGTCGGCCTGGCAATTACCGTGCTGGCGACTCGGTCGGCGCGACGCACGATCGAGGTCGCGCTGGCGGGCGGCGCGACTGCCGTCGCTCTCGGTGCATACTTCGCGCTCGTTGTCCTCCCCGCCGACAATCGAGCGCTGCGCGAATATTGGCGGGCGTACTACTTGCCCGAGCACGGGCTGCATGTGCTGTGGGTCGCGTGGCAACGCCTCACCCGGCTCGCTCCTGTGCTCGCGATCCCCGCTCTGCTCCTCGTTGTCCTGGTCATCGTCGGAATGATCGCGCTCGCGGGTTTCGGGCGCCCGGCGGTGGCGCTCGCAGTTCCGATTCTCTGGGCCGAGATGTTCACGGCTGGTGTCGCGGACCGATATCCCTTCCTCGACCCGCGCACCTCGCACTTCCTGCTGATCCTGTCGCTCACAGTCGCATCGATCGGCTTCGTCCGCATCGTTGCTGCCGCGACATCGCGCTCGCGAGTGCTTGCCGCGCTACTGATCGTGGTCGCGGCCGGCGGATTCTTGCACGCCGCGGAGCCTTATATCCGGGCTCGCTCGATCCCGAACGAAGACGTGCGGAGCCAGGTTCTGTTCGTCGCGCAGCACTACCGACACGGTGACGTCGTGTTGGTGAGCTACATGAGCGACTACGGGTTCAGCTACTACTGGCCGGGTGCGGACCGCCGATACTCGGTGGACCATTCGGGAAAGAACTCGAACGGCTTCTTCACGCGTCTGGCTGATCGCACGGAGTTCGTCTATGCACAGGGCCGCACCGAGGCCGACACGATGGACGCGATGCGGCGGGCGCTCGCGTTGTCCCGCACTTCCCTGGCGACCGGCCGAATCTGGTTGATCCGCACCCACTTGAACGAAGAAGAGACAACCGCCTGGAAAACCACGCTCTCGGTGTTCGGACTCAGGCCGTCGTATCTTGCGGTCGGACCGGAGAGGCTCGTGCTCGTCGCGCGATCCGGGCCCTAGGGCGAGACCGTGAGCTTCGTGTGCATGCCCTTGGCGAAGTGCGAGATCGGGGGCGTGTCCTCGGTAACGACGTTGCAGAAGACGACATACTGCCCGGGGGTCAGGTCGAACGTGTTCGACTTCGTGGTCTTCGACGCGATGTCCTCCATCTCGCCGACCTGGTCGCTCGGTGGGATCTTGTCCTCGTCGACCGAGCCGTCGGCCTTCGTCGGGAGTTTCGCCGGGTCGTCGCCGCGCACCACCACGAACTCGTGGGTGCTGGTACCGACATTCTCGGCGGTGAATTTCACCTTCCGGCCTTGATGTTTCCCTTGCCGAAGGTGATCGAGTACTCCGTCTCCGTCGCCTTGTCGGTGTTCCCGTCGTCGTCTCCACATGCCGGCATGATCGCCGCGCAGCAAAGGATTACCGACAGAACTCCAAGTTTGCGGACCATGGTGTCTCCCCTCTCGAATCTGTCCCGCATCATTCCTGGCGCCGCCGATCCCTACAAACAACCGCCGCGCGTGACACCAACTCACGAACGGTGCCAATATGAGCACCGTGGG